>CALAGB010000121.1 GCA_937891245.1 uncultured Thermomicrobiales bacterium
GCGGCTCTGGGAGTCAGGATGTATCATGTCAACGATCCTCCTCTAAATTTTCAGGCGACGCGTGAGTATCGTTCGCTGATCATCGCGCGCGCCGACTATTTTGAACACGCCAACAGAATTCCGGCATGGCAGAAGCACGTCGCGGATTTCAGCCGGCAAAAACAGGGTGTCCTTGAGCCGCCGATCTTTGAGAAGATCGTGTCGTACGGCTATCTCCTTGCCGGCGGAGAGGCGTTCTGGATTCCCAAGCTCCTGTCATCGATCTTCTGGATTACCGGCGCCTATTTCCTTTACTTGATCGCCCTTCGTATCACCGATGCTCCGGCAGCCATCTTCTCGGTAGCGTTCTACCTTTTTCTTCCCTTCTCGATCATCGCCAGCCGAAGCTTTCAACCGGATCCATTGATGATCATGTTGCTCCTGCTCAGCGTCTGGTTGATGCTCCGATACTATGAGCACCCGACGAGGTCAGCCTTGCTCATCGCGGCCGGTGCGGCGGCATCCGCCTTCTTCATCAAACCGGTCTCCCTGTTCGTCATCGTCAGTGCGTTTGTGGCGATGGGCATCGCCCAGAACGGCATTCGACGGACGATCTTCGGCCAGTCATCGCTGATCTTCGGCGCTATATTGGTGCTCCCGACGCTCAGCGCCTACCTGTATGGGATCGTCACCGGGAAATTCCTGCTCGGTGAAGCGGAAAAGACCGTCGTCCCCCGGCTCCTTGTTTCCACGTTCTTCTGGCAGAACCTGCTTGACAATATCGGAGCCGTGGTGGGGTTCGGGGCATTCACGCTGGCGCTAATTGGCGTGCTCCTGGTTCGCGAGGGGTTACCCAGGGCGCTCATCATCGGAGTGTGGTTTGGCTACGGGATCTTCTGCATTGCCATCGACTATAACGTCGCCGCCCACGACTACTATCAACTGCAGTTGATTCCGATTGTCGCGCTTTCCCTCGGACCCGTGGCGGCCATCGTCATCCAGAATCTCAGACCGATATACAGCCAATGGCTCTGGCGACTGGCGCTCACAGCGATTGTGCTACTGGCACTGCTCCTCAGCGTGGCGGTCGCTCGCCCGCGTCTCGTGAATCCGGGATCGCAACGCCTCGTCAGCGCCGAGGAGCAGATCGGGGCACGC
This sequence comes from uncultured Thermomicrobiales bacterium, assembly GCA_937891245.1. GTDB lineage: Bacteria > Chloroflexota > Chloroflexia > Thermomicrobiales > Thermomicrobiaceae > CALAGB01. The sequence goes on from CALAGB010000121.1 coordinate 1,138, forward strand.
GTCGATCACAGCACGCAAACGGTCTTTCTCGCTTCTGACTACGGCGTCTCGCTTGAGTACCACGGACTGATGTCCGGGTATCCGTGGCCGCTGGCATCTGACCTGGAATGGGAACGGCTCACCGGATCGTCCTCGCCGGGCGCGGCCGCGCGGTTCCACACCTGGTTCGCACCGCGCTCGCCCGAGTATTTCATCGTCCTCGACATACAGGAGTTTGATCAGCAGCCCGATCTCCAGGCATTTCTGACCGAGCATTACCCGGTTCTCGCCAAGGCGGACGATTACCTGATCTTTGATCTCCGTCATCCGAAGGCATTTCAAACGGTGGGGAGAGGATGGTCATGAATCGAGTTGAGTGCCGTCGCGAAGGCGCGGGTCGATGAACGCCATGCAGCAACAACAGACCATCGAAGGGATCAACGAGATTGCGCCCGTCGTGATCTTCCTCCATGCGCCAAAAACCGGCGGAACGACGCTCGTGCGAATCATCAAGCGTCAGTGCGCGCCGGGCTCGGTGTTGACCCTTTACGATTCCAGCTACGGAGAAGAACTCGCGGCGTATCCGTCTGCGGAGATCGATCGCGTCCGCGCGATCGCTGGGCACTTCTACTTCGGTGTCCATAGGCTTATTGCGCGGCCGTCGATTTACATCACGCTGCTCCGTGATCCCGTTGATCGAGTTATCTCGCACTATCACTTCGTCCGTCGAAGCCCCGAGCATTACCTGTATACCGCCGCCAATGAGCTGAGTCTCAGCGAGTTCGTGGTCGCCTGTGGGGCGGACGAGCCGAACAATGACCAGACGCGCCTGCTCGCGGGAAGGCATCAGCCCGAAGGAACGCCTCCGAATGCGGATGACATGCTGGCAGCCGCTAGGAAAAATCTTCGCGAACACGTTGCCGTCGTCGGAACGACGGAGGAATTTGACCGGGCACTGCTGTTGATGCGGCGCACCTTCGGTTGGGGGAGGCCCTTCTATGTCCGCGAGAATGTGTCGAAGAAACAGTCGCGAAGAGATGTGATCTCGCCGGAAACACGTCGAGTGATCGAGAACTACAACGCGCTCGATATCGACCTCTACGAAGAAGCACGGATGCTCTTCGCGGAGCGCGTGCGTGAGCAGGATACCGCTTTTCAACGTGAACTGTTCGTGTTCAGGAGGCTGAATAGCGCGTATGCCCTGGCGGGTCAGCTGCAGCGGCTCACCAATCTGAACGTGAGGATTGGAGCGCAATGAGCGAGTCGGAACTGGTCTCAGTCATCATCATCTTCTGGAATGCCAAGCCGTTCCTGGCTGAGGCGGTCGCCAGTGTGGTCGCTCAGTCCTACCCTCACTGGGAACTCTTGCTGGTCGACGATGGCTCGACCGATGGCAGCACCGCCCTCGCCCAGCAGCTTGTTGCCAACGATCCCCAACGGATGCGCTACCTGGAGCATCCTCAGCACACCAATCGGGGCATGAGCGCGTCACGCAACCTCGGCATCGCCCATGCCCGTGGGAGCTACCTTGCCTTCCTCGATGCCGCTGATGTCTGGCTGCCGGAGAAGCTGAGCCACCAGGTAGCGGTGTTGGCGGACCACCCCGAAGCGGCATTGGTTTATGGTCCCACCGAGTGGTGGTACAGCTGGAGCGGACGAGCCGAGGATCAGGGACGGGACATGATAGCCCCGCTCGGCGTCCCTGCCGACACGCTCCTGCCGCCACCCATGCTCGTCAGCCGGTTCTTCTTCCGACAGGAAGCTGCGATTCCCGGTCCGACCAGCATCCTGGTGCGCCGGGAGATCGTCGAGCAGGTCGGCGGCTTCGAAGACGGTTTTCGTGGCGCGTACGAAGATCAAGCCTTCTACGCCAAAGTCTGCCTGCGGGTGCCGGTGCTGGCGACAAGCAACTGTTGTGATCGCTACCGGCAACATCCGCACTCCAATTCATCCAGCAACGATCGAGCGGGTCAGGATCGAGCGCATCGCCTCATCTTCCTGAACTGGCTAAGCAAATATGTGGAACAGCAGGGGGTGACCGACCCCGGGCTCCACCGAGGACTGAAGCAGGCGATCTGGACCTGCCGTCATCCGCGACTCGCGCGCTTGGCGACGACCGTCGTGCGAAGCGCCCGCCCGGCGGTCGTCGAAGTCAGTCGACGCACCATCCCCGCCCCGGCTCGCCAGTGGGCCATGGAGCGGCTGACCGGCAGTACGTACGCTCCGCCCACCGGCTGGGTGCGCTTCGGCAGCTTGCGGCGCCTAACGCCCTTCAGCCGGCAGTTCGGCTACGACCGTGGACGGCCGATCGACCGTCACTATATCGAGCGCTTTCTCGGAATCCATGCAGCGGACATTCAGGGGCGTGTCCTGGAAATCGCGGACGATACCTATACGCGCGCATTCGGTGGAGAACGGGTCTGTGCCAGCGACGTCCTTCATGTCGCGCCGGGCCAGCCGCAGGCCACCATCGTCGGCGACCTGACCTGCGAAGACACACTACCCGCCAGCACGTTCGACTGCGTGATTCTCACCCAGACGTTGCAGTTTATCTACGACGCGCCCGCAGCTCTCCGGACGATCAACCGAGCGCTCAAGCCGGGCGGTGGGCTCCTGGCGACGTTCCCCGGCATTACCCCCATCAGCCGTTACGACATGGAACGCTGGGGACACTTCTGGAGCTTCACCACGCTGTCCGGGCGTCGCCTGTTCGAAGAATCCCAGGCGTGGACCGGCGTTCAGGTCGAGTCGTTCGGCAACGTCCTGACCGCCGCGGCCGTGCTCTATGGCCTCGCAGCCGAAGAACTGCGGCCGGAAGAGCTCGATCATCATGATCCCGATTACGAAGTCATCATCGCGGTCCGTGCAACGAAAGCAGATTGCGAAGGCCATGAAACTGGCGTACATCATCTCGGCCTATAAGAACCCGGAACAGTTGGTCCGGCTCGTGCATACGCTGGATGACGGCTCGACGTCCTTCTGGGTGCATGTCGACAAGCGAACCGACGATTGCCTTTTCCATCAGATGGTGTGTGGATTGGGCGATAACAGCCGCGTTCGATTCTTACCCCGGCACCGCTGCTCCTGGGGTGGATTCGGCCACGTTGCCGCGACGCTTGAGGGAATTAACGCGATCGAGCGTAGTGGGGCAGACGTTGACTCCGTTATCCTCACGACCGGCCAGGACTACCCGATCAAGGCGAACGACCGGATCAACGCGTTCCTGGCAGATCATGCCGGTGCCGCCTTCCTGGAGCACTTTCCGCTGCCGCACGCTGACTGGCAGAACGGCGGCCTCGATCGAATCCGGGCCTGGCATTTTCGCGTAATGCGGCGGCATGTTCGCATCCCACCCTCAGCCGCTTCGCCGATCGGTCGCAGGTTTCCAGCGGGCTTCACCCCCTTCGGCGGTTCATCGTACTGGTGCCTGCCCCGAGAATGTGTTCGCTACATCCAGCAGATGACGCAGAAGAACCAGGCGTTGGTGCGCTTCTTCAAATACGTCGACGTGCCCGACGAGATCTTCTTTCAAACTGTGCTGCTCAACTCGCCCTACCGGGAGCTCATCGTGAACGACAACCTCCGGCACATCGACTGGAAGGACCCGAATGCGGGTAGTCCCGCAGTCTTGACGACAGCAGACTTCCCCACGCTGGCGGCGTCGCCCAAGCTCTTCGCGAGAAAGTTCGATGTGCGTGTCGATGCCGAGATCCTCGACATGATTGATGAGCGACTTCTTGGCCTCACCTAGCGACGGATAGGGATCATGCCGGTGGCGGATTCGCAGTTGGTCTCAGTCATCATCATCTTCTGGAATGCCAAGCCATTCCTGGCCGAGGCGGTCGCCAGCGTCGTTGCCCAGTCGTATCCCGACTGGGAACTCCTGCTGGTCGACGATGGTTCAACCGATGGCAGCACCGACCTCGCCCAGCACCTCGTCGCCGCCGATCCTCATCGGATGCGTTACCTGGAGCATCCTCAGCATGCCAATCGGGGCATGAGCGCGTCACGCAACCTCGGCATCGCCCAGGCTCGGGGTACCTACCTCGCCTTCCTCGATGCCGATGACGTCTGGTTCCCAAATGCGCTTGAAGAGCAGGTTGAGATCCTACGGTCACAGCCGGACGCCGGGATGGTCTACGGGCCGATCGAGTGGTGGTATAGCTGGAGCGGGAGAGATGAAGATCGCGAGCAGGATTATGTTGAGCCCCTCGGAGTGCCGGCGAATACGCTGCTCCCGCCACCGCGCCTGCTCTCCCTCTTCTTGCGCGATCGAGCGGCGGTGCCCTCGGGGGTGATGGTGCGGCGTGACCTGGCCGAACGTCTCGGCGGTTTCGAGAACGAATTTCGCGGTGAATATGAAGACCAGGTTTTTTGCGCGAAAGTTTGCCTCAACGCGAGCGTGTTTGCGTCAAATCGATGCTGGTATCGATACCGCCAGCACCCGAACTCGACCGTCTCTCTCGGTATCCAAACCGGCGCTACGCACGGCGCACGACTCACCTACTTGAACTGGCTCGCCGGTTATCTGACGAGCAATGGAATCACCGACGCCGGCGTGTGGCGGGCGCTTCGATTCGAATTCTGGCGATTTCGTCATCCGCGAGCATACCGACTCCTACGACGCGGCGAGTACTTTGTAATGAAGGTACGCGAGAGTTCGTCTGTGGCTAAATAAGAGGGGCAGCATCGTGCAATGGTAGCAACTGAAACCGTGACGGCGATCATCATCTTCTGGAATGCCGAGCCATTCCTGGCCGAGGCGGTCGCCAGCGTCGTCGCCCAGTCCTATCCTCACTGGGAACTCTTGCTGGTCGACGATGGCTCGACCGATGGCAGTAGCGACCTCGCCCAGCAACTCGTCGCTGCCGATCCGGAGCGGATGCGCTATCTGGAGCATCCCGGACACGCCAATCGTGGCATGAGCGCCACCCGCAACCTCGGCATCGCCCATGCGCGTGGGAGCTACCTCGCCTTCCTTGATGCCGACGATGTCTGGCTACCGGAGAAGCTGAGCCAGCAGGTGGCGGTGTTGCAGGCCACTCCCGAGGCGGCGCTGGTCTATGGACCGACCGAGTGGTGGTACAGCTGGACGGGACGCGCAGCGGATCAGGGGCGGGATGTGGTGGCCCCGCTCGGCGTTCCCGCCGACACTCTCCTCCCACCCCCCATGCTCGTGAGCCGGCTGTTGCGACAAGAGGGACTCTCACCATGCACGTGCAGTCTGCTGGTGCGCCGGGAGATCGTCGAGCAGGTCGGGGGCTTCGAAGAGCGTTTCCGAGGCCTGTATGAGGACCAGGCCTTCGTCGCCAAGATCTGCCTCACGTCACCCGTCTTCGCCTCGAGTCGGTGTTGGTGTCGCTACCGGCAACATCCCAATTCCGCCTGCTCCCTGGCGGACAGAGCGGGGCAGACGCAGGTCGCCCGTCTCAGGTTCCTCAACTGGCTCAGTGCATACCTTTCCGAGCACGGGATCACGGACGCGGAAGTGCGGCAGGCGCTCATGCAAGAACTCTGGCCGCACCGTCATCCGTACATATCCTCCATGGTCGGCGGCGCTCGCTACGCTGCCCGGCAGTTCGGGAGGCGCTGATGCGAGCCGTGCGTCCGGCAACGTGCGTCGTGGCCAAGCCGCATGCCGAAGGCGTTGCACCCGACCGAGCAGGCGCGCAACGCTCACGGCCGGCCCGGACGAAACCCTTGCGGGTGCTCGGCCGCCTTCTGGTCTCCGCCCGTGCCGCAGCGGGTTCGCAGGTTGCACCACTCCTCACATTACCGGTTGTTCGACAGGTTCGCTGTATGCAACTGCGGAGGCTGCGCCCACTGCGGGATGGGCGGCAGCGTGGGATTCCGATCGTCCGTCACTACTGGGCCGAGTATTTGGAACGGTATCGGAACGACATTCATGGGCGATGCCTGGAGATCGGCACGACCGTGACGTTACGGCAGTACGGTGGCAAAGCGGTGAGTATTGCGGACGCGATCGACCTGAAGCCCCACAGTCCTGAGGTGACCGTCGTCGGCGATTTGAGCAGGGCTGATCACCTGCCGGCGGATCGTTACGATTGCTTCGTCAACCAGTTCACCATGCACGTCATCTACGACGTCGAGGCGGCACTCTACCACTCGATCCGCATCCTCAAACCCGGCGGCGTGCTGCTGGTGAACTTTCCTTGCGTCGACTACTACTTCCCCACCGGATTGGATATGAACACGGGCGGACCGCTCTTTCTGCACCACTGGTTCACGCCGATCCAGGTTGAAGATTTATTGCACCGCGTCGGACTGGCTTCGTGCGACTACGAGCTGTCGATCTTTGGGAATCTCTTCGCCCGCGTCGCCTACCAGATGAACATCCCGGCAACCGAGCTGACCGAGAACGAGCTGACGTACGTCGACCCGGGGCATCCGTTGCTCGTCTGCGTGCGCGTGGTCAAGCCGGCGAACTGGCGCGCCGCGCGGCCGGACTATCGCGATCCCTGGCGACCCGAGACAGCGCCGGCCGAGTGGAATCCGACAACCGGACACTACACCGGCTGAGCACCAGTAGAGCCGATTTCAGCCGCCGCGGCGTGGTGGATGATTGTCAGGTGATCCAAACATGCATCGTGATCTTCTCCGCGAACATCCTGAGCTACGCTGGCGAGCGCCGCGCGCGGCGATCTTCCACGGGCTGTCGCGGATTGAGATCGGGCAAGAGACACTTCGAGGGGTAGCGGCCGTGCTGTTCATCGGAGCGGCCGGATGGCTCCTCGCGCTCCAGGGGTGGAAGTCGCGACCCCCGGCCTTCGACATGTTGACGTACTTCAACAACGCCGACGCGCTCGTGCACCACGGAGTGATCCCCCGCGTCGGTGACGTCTCAAGCTACGGTTCGTTCTCGCCGCCGGGAACGTCCTGGTTCATGGCGCTCGGCATGTTCGTTTTCAACGATCCACGCCTGTATGAGAAGGCCGGGAGTGGCCTGCTCTACGCCGGGACCCTGCTCGGCGTCTTTCTCCTCGCCCGAGCCGCATTCGGAAGCCGCTGCGCCTATCTCTCGGTGCTCCTTTATGGTCTTTCCAGTCTTGGACTCTCCATTGCCGGATCACTCTGGCCGATCGGGCATCCCTTTTTCTACGTCTGGATGGGCTACCTCGCGATCCAATGGGTGAAGCGGCAAAAGGGGAACTATCTGGCGGCCGCGCTGCTCGTTTGGGTCGTGGGCATGAACGTCGACATGACCATCGCGCCTGCCGTGCTCGCATTACCGATCGTCTGGCTCTTCTACCATCCACCGCTGCTGAGCCGGTCACTGCTCGTCGCCGGCGTACTTGGAGCCACCGTTTGGTTCCCGTACCTCCAGTTCGCAGAAGGGCGGGGATTCACCGATCTCAGTTCCCAGCTGCTGCGCCAGTCAATCGTCCCGGCGAACTATCAAGCCTCCTGGTGCGATCCGGCGCTTTCGCTGCAATCCGTGGCAGGTGCAACAGCGCAGCCAGGCACAGGCGTGACCCCGTCGCAGGGCTCGGCGGTCAACGTGGGCGGACTCGGGCAGCGCTTGACCCAACGGCTACGGGTGGTTCGAGAAGGACTGGTGGCCAACTACACCGGCGCCATCCCAACGTCACCGGCGTCAGTGGCGCTCATGCTGATGACGCTGGCAACGCTCGCCGTGGTAGCGGTGGATGTGTTCGCACGAAGTGCGGTTGGCTTCGCCGCTCGGTACGCGCCGCAACGGAAATGGGTCGCGTCGCGAACAGAATGGCTGGGAACACGGCATACGGCTGACGATCGTCCGACGAGGGAGCGCATGCGAAGCGCGGCAGTCCTTCTCCTCATGCTCGTGATTCCGTGGCTCTTCCTCCTCGCCGTGGCCGAGCCGGGTAAGCCGGAACGCTTCTACTGGCTCTGGCCGCTCCAGGTGATCGCCCTTGCGGCGTTCGTCACCAACGTCGTCGCCAAATCCAGGGCACCGCGAACGATCGTTTGGATGGTTTGTCTCGCAGTCGTGTTCATGCTGCTCTGGGGTCCGGTGTTCGACCGCGTCGATCCAACTCTGCATGGCAATTGGGCCGGAACCGATCCGACCACCGTGCGAGCGATGGACCTCGTCGCGAGCGATCTGAGGACGCAGGGGAAGAACGAGGCGTCCGTCGGTTATCAGCTGTATGTCTATCAGTTCATGCCCGCGTACAACGCAATTGACTCGCACTACAAGGTCGGCGCCGATCTGGATCTGCTCCTCCGCTTTCAACATGGCATCACGAACACAAACACGTGTGCTGAAGGCGTGGCTCCAGATGACGAGTACCGGATCGTGCAGACACAGCCCGACGCTGACCCCGCTGCCCCGCGCGAGCACTTCAACGTTTCGCTCGGCAACGACTATCACATGATCGGCCAGGAAGGTGCGTTTCAAGTGTTCAAACGGAACTGAGCGTTATGCTACAGCAGGCGAGAACGATCGGAATGCGACGAGTGAGGCGATCCGCGCGCCGGTGGCGGCGGACGTTTACGTCGCGCGCACTGATACTGATGTATCACCGGGTAGCCAATCTGCCTTCGGACCCGCAACTGCTCTGCGTGACACCGGAGCACTTCGCCGAGCATCTGGAAATCCTTCGCCGCGATTATCAGCCACTGTCGCTCCTCGGGTTAGCCAAAGCGCTGGGCGAGGGAACGCTCCCCAACCGGGCCGTCGTCGTCACCTTTGACGACGGATACGCCGACAACCTCGAGAACGCCGCTCCCGTGCTCAGGCGCCAGGGCATTCCGGCGACCGTCTTCGTCACGAGCGGTGCGCTCGGCCGGCACGAAGAGTTTTGGTGGGATGAACTGGATCGGCTCATCTTGCAGCCGGGTGTGCTGCCGGACCCACTGGAGCTAAGGATCGGCGAACGCGTTTGTCGCTGGGAAACCGGCCCATCAGCGACCTACACGGTTGATGACGCGCGTCTGCACCGCGACTGGCATGTCGAACAGCCGGTCGATCTCGGCCCGCGCCAGCATCTCTATCGATCGTTGTACGACGTGCTCCAACCGCTCCCAGCCGAACCGCGAAGCTGTGCCATTGAACAGCTCCGGACGCTGGCCGGGGTCGACTCCGCCGGTCGCTCAACGCACCGCACCATGACCGCCGCCGAGGTCGTCCGTCTGAGCCAGGACGAATTGATCGAGGTCGGCGCGCACACGGTGACCCATCCCCTTCTCGCCACGCTTTCGGTCGCGACACAGCGAGGCGAGATCGAGCAGAGCAAATCCTGTTTGGAGGACATCTTAGGGAAACCGGTCGTCTCCTTCTCCTATCCGCACGGTTCGCGCGGAGCAGAGACGGTCGCGCTTGTTCGCGCGGCAGGTTTCACCTGCGCCGGCTCGAGTGACCCCGACCCCGTCTGGCCGGACGCCGATCCCTATCAGTTGCCGCGGGTCGTCGTGCGGGACTGGGACGGTGACATGTTTGCCCGCCAGATGAAGGAGTGGATGCGTGGCTGAGCAGCCGCTCTGCATTGTGCAGGTCAACGCGTTCGATGCCGGTGGCGGTGCCGCACGGGTTGCCTCGAATCTCGCCGAGACCGCCCGGTTCCGTGGACACAGCAGCTGGCTGGCGGTCGGCAAGAAACGAAGTGACGACCCGTACGTCCTGGACATCTCCGATCGCCGTCGGGTCGGTGCGTGGTCTCGTCTCTGGTGGCGATTGGAAGCGTTTGCCAACGATCGGGTGAATGCGGACGATGGCACTCCAGCGCTCGCTCGCGCCGCGCGGGCGTTGGTCGCGCCGCGGGGCTTCGCCGATTACTGGCGCGGGATTGAGGATTTCCATTATCCGCTCAGCTGGGAACTCCTCTCGCTCACGCCGCAACCACCGGACGTCGTCCACCTCCATAACCTCCACGGAGGCTATTTCGACCTGCGACTGCTCCCGGAACTGAGCCGGCAGGTGCCGCTGGTGGCGACGCTGCACGATGCCTGGCTGCTGAGCGGGCACTGTGCCCATTCGTTGGATTGCGAGCGCTGGATGATTGGGTGCGGCTCATGCCCCGATCTGACGATCTATCCAGCAATTCGGCGCGACGCGACCGCCGGGAATTGGCGTCGCAAGCGCGATATTTACGCCCAGAGTCGCCTCTCTGTCGCCACGCCATCACGCTGGTTGATGCGCAAGGTGGAGCAATCGATGCTGGCTCCCGCAGTTGTGGACGCCCGCGTCATCCCCAACGGCGTCGATCTCGCCATCTTCCGGCCGGGCGACCGGCGGGCCGCGCGGACGGAGCTTGGCATCCCGCAGGACGCTCACGTCCTCCTCTTCGCCGCGAATGTCATCCGCGACAACGTCTGGAAAGACTACCGAACGCTGCGCGCGGCCATTCGCCTGGCGGCTGAGTCGTTTCAGGAGCGGTCACTTCACTTCATTGGGCTCGGTGATGACGGGCCCTCGGAGCGTATGGGGCGAGCGGAGATACGCTTCGTCCCCTACCAGGACGACCCGTCCATCGTGGCGCGCTACTACCAGGCAGCTGACATCTATGTTCACACAGCGCGCGCGGACACGTTTCCCACGAGCGTCGTTGAAGCGTTGGCATGCGGAATCCCGGTCGTGGCGACGGCCGTCGGCGGAATCCCGGAGCAGATCGACGATGGGCAGACCGGCCTCCTCGTTCCGGCAGCGGACGAGCATTTGCTGGCGCAGCGTATCGTGCAACTGCTGGACGATGACGCGCTCAGGCAACGACTCGGGGGAGCGGCCGCGGCGAACGCGAAGGAGCGTTTTGACCTCGTTCACCAGGTCGACACGTATCTCCAGTGGTACCGCGAGCTGGTGGAGCGTCGAACATCCGAACATGTCGCAGAAAGGTCAGACGATGCGTTGTCCACGCCTGTCTCAACTTCCGCCGCCCCCACCCGGTAAGACCGGCTGGCCTTGGACGGAGGAGAGCCCACCGATGCCGGAGAAGATGTCCGACGGCCGGCCCTGGCCTCCGATCAGCATCGTGACCCCTTCCTTTAATCAGGCCGCGTTTCTCGAAGAGACGATCCGGTCGGTCCTGCTCCAGGGCTATCCGAATCTCGAGTACATCGTCATCGACGGTGGGAGTAGCGACCAGAGCGTTGAGGTCATCGAGCAGTATGCGACATGGCTGGCCTACTGGGTCAGCGAACCGGACCGAGGTCAGGCGCACGCAATCAACAAAGGATTCGCACGGGCCTCAGGTCAGATCTTTGCCTGGTTGAATTCAGATGACATCTACGAGCCGGAAGCCCTGCAGCGGATTGCGACAAAACTGGCGCGGAGCCCAGCATGCAATCTGGTGTACGGTGACGGATCCTACATCGACCTGGATGGGCAGAAGACGGGCCAATGCGACTGGATTCAGCCGTATGACCGCCGGCGCTTCCAGACGTTCAACTTCATCCTCCAACCGGCGGCGTTCTGGCGTCGATCACTCTGGGAGCGCGCCGGTCCGCTTGACGCCCGCTACCAGTACGCGATGGACTGGGAGTGGTTCCTGCGTGCGACCAGATTGACCGAGCCGCACTACCTTCCATTCGAGCTTGCGCGCTGGCGGATCGGACCAGAGATCAAGACGCGATCAGGCGGTCGGGAGCGGCGAGCAGAAATCGCGGAAATCACCAGGCGATTCGGCGGCATTCGACAACCGACCTACATCGTCTATCAACTTGACCGGCTCACCTGGAACGTGACCGACCGCCTTGAAGGCAAAATCTCTGACCGAGGTTTGCGCATTCTCTCAGCACCGGCGCGCTGGATTGTGAAAGACACCCTTTGGAAAGGCCGCTATCTTTCGTAGAGAGTGTCTCGAGAAAGTTGTCGTCTGGAGATACAAGCTGACGTTCCCCGGGGGAGCAAACCGGCGCAACGTCGCCGAATTCCGGCCGGTTTGATTCAAACGCCGTGGGCCGCTGGCGACGACGAGCGATCTCAGCCGCGAGCGAGGCACGCGGTGTGCGGTCATCACAGTGATGTCCCGACGACAAGCATATTCGTATTCAGTTTCGACGAATCCGAGCGGTGAAGCTGGTGAGTCCTGGAGGCGCTTCGGGGCGCTCCCGAGGCGTAACCCGACCGTCTTCAGCGATGGAGTCATGAACGATGAATGCCAGACTAATCTCTCGCGGGTTTCATGGACGGCGACAGGAGCCGGCCGAAGGCAAAAACCTTCCACCTGGCCAATATCTGGTCGAAGACTTCCCGGTTCTCTCCGCCGGTCCGACGCCGCATACGCCGCTGGCGAACTGGACGTTCACGATTGACGGGGAGGTTGATGAGCCCAAGCGCTGGACCTGGGAGGAGTTCCAGGCCCTGCCCCGCGAGACCATCACCACCGACATTCATTGTGTGACCCATTGGTCAAAGTTCGGCACGGTCTGGGAGGGCGTCTCGATCGACACGCTGCTGGACGGCGTGGAGACGGCTGCCTCCTACATCGTCGCCTACAGCGATGGCGGCTACACCGCAAACCTGCCGCTAGAAGACATGACGGACGGCCAGGCGTGGATCGCCTATGCGTTCGATGGCGAGCCGCTGGAACCCGAGCATGGTGGCCCAGCGCGGCTCCTGGTTCCTCACCTCTACTTCTGGAAGAGCGCCAAGTGGGTGCGCGGCTTGCGGCTGCTTGGCGAAGATGAGCCGGGCTTCTGGGAGGTCCGAGGCTATCACAATTATGGTGACCCATGGAAAGAACAACGGTATTGGGGCGACTGACCTGGCGCGTGGGTCAGGTCGTCAAAACCAAGGCAGAAACAGCGCGGGCCAAGAGTCTCGTCCTCGAATTCCCGGATTGGCCGGGACATCGGGCCGGCCAGCATGTTGACATCCGGCTGACGGCCGAGGACGGCTACCAGGCCGTGCGGAGTTATTCCATCGCCTCGCCGCCGGATGATCGACAGGTGACGGTGACGATCGAGCGGCTGGAGTATGGGGAGGTCTCGCCCTATCTGGTCGATGAGATCCAGGCCGGCGACCCGCTCGAAGTCCGTGGGCCGATCGGCGGCTACTTCGTGTGGGAGACGGCCCTCGGCGGGCCGCTCTTTCTCGTGGGCGGCGGCTCGGGCATTGTCCCACTCATGGCCATGATCCAGCATCGAGTCGCACGCGCAAACGACGCGCGCATCAGGCTGCTTTACTCCGCGCGATCCCTGGAGGACGTCATCTACAGGACCGAATTGGAGGGGCTCGCGAAACGCTCAGGCATCGAGGTGATCTACACCTATACCCGATCCCAGCCGCCGGGCTGGACCGGCTACCAGCGGCGGATCGATCAGGCCATGCTGGGAGAGGTGGCGCTCGCACGGGAAGAGCATCCCCTCATATACATCTGCGGCCCAACGCCCCTGGCCGAAGGCGCGTCGAACGGGCTCGTCGCGCTCGGATACGAGCCGGCACGGATCAGGATTGAGCGCTTTGGCCCGAGCGGGAGGTAGCAATGGGGAGTGACGAGCGGCGACTGGACGGGAACGCAGTCGGGGGACTGTTGGGTGAAATCTTTCCCCTGGACATGACCATGGCAAACATCCGCTGCGCCGGTTGCAACGCAGTCGAGCCGATCGGCGCGGAAACGGTGTACATGGATGCTCCCGGCATGGTCATACGGTGCATGCACTGCGGGAACGTGCTCCTGACGGTGGTGCGCGGCGAGGGCCACTATTGGCTCGAGATGCGGGGCGCGACCTGGCTGCAGATGGCGGCACCGTCATCGCCGGGAGAGAGCACCTACGATGGCACATGACGAGTGAGGAGGATTGTCACGGCCACCAATGACGGCGCGACAATGCAGAATCAACTCGAACTCACGGATTTCCTCATCAGATTTAGCTGGTTGATTGAGCGCGGGAGAACCATTCTCGATGCCGGCTGCGGTGATGGACTGCTGGCTGATGCATATCTGGCCAGGCAAGGCTTTGCGGTGAACGGCATCGATGCATCCGCGCGGATGATTGAACTCGCACGGAAGAATGTCCCTGAAGGCTTCTATGAAGTGAAGGATTTAATTGACCTACAAGAAGGTGAGTACTGCGTGGACGGCGTCGTGTCGTTGCGCGCGCTGCTCCAGATTCCGCGAGAGCACTATCCCACTCTCCTCACGAACTTCGCTTCATTCATGCCCTCCGGCGGGCCGCTGCTCCTGGCGATGGCGCCTGGGAACCATGATGGAGGGGAGAGCAACCCAGAGATCATTGAGAGCGCCGGATTTCCCATCATCGCCGATGGCATTGATGGGTCTGGAGACGAGACGTACCAGATCATACTTGCGCGTTTATAGCTCCAAAAGGTGATGAGCATGGCTGCAAAGGACCACGTCGAAGCGTTCGATACCACGCTGGAGAAGACCTACCTCCGGCTGAACGAACTCGCTGAAGAACTGGGTACAAGCGACCGGCATGAGGCCTATCAGATGCTCCGCGCCTTCTTGCACGCGCTGCGAGATCGCCTTCCAGTGGAGAGTGCGGTCAACCTCGGGGCGCAGCTGCCCATGCTGGTGCGTGGGTTCTACTACGAGGGGTGGGATCCGGCCCACAAGCCCGAAAAGATGCATCTCGAGGCATTCCTGGCGTATGTTCGGCGGGAAGCGAATTGGGATCCGGACGATGTGGAGGCGGCGGTGCAGGCGGCGTCGCGGACGCTGCAGCACCACGTTACCGAGGGCGAGCTTGCCAAATCTATCGGCATCCTCCCCAACGATATTTTCCGCTTCCTCGTCTCATAGCGGCGGGCCAGCCCAATTACGGATACCATCGCGACCGCACAGATCGGCCGGCGCACACCGTCTTGAGCGGTTATTGAGTAGCCGACCCACTTCCTCGGACAGCATGTGACCAACTGGTGACCAACAGCGTTCAGGTATTCCATTTTTCGCATGAAATCAACGAATACAACTTGGTGGTGCCGAAGGTGGGATGCGCATGGCTCCTTGCCGCTGCGTGCACACGGGTGCACCGGTCACGTACGGACGCGGAATCGGTGGCCGATGCAGGTCGGTGCAGGGTCATTCAGCGCGGTGCGCGTTTGCGAACGGTTTGCAAAGTGGGGGGGTGGTGCGTACGCCGAAGCGCATCACATGTACGCTTCGGCTTCTCGCTTGATGGATTGATGACGTTCGAGTCATCGAAGGAGAGTAGCCATGAATGCAAATGGGACGCTGGCTAGCAGCGAATGAGCGTGTTGGATCGGTCCGCGGCGCTCGGTAGTGTTCACGAGGCGTGCCGGCAGGATAATCTTCCCTCAGTTCTCCGAGTACACGCAATGCTTCCACACCTATGGGATGGTCGGACTCCAGGATTTCACGCCAACTCACACGACCCGTCCCATAACCACGACACCGATGCCCGTCGAGCGCTTGCTCGCCCAGACATGAAGCATCCTGCCTGACGCTGCTGCTCAACGTCGCTCAGCTCTCAATTACCGTGTTGCCCACAGACTTTCAGGCCGGAATTGGCTTGGGATGAGCGGCTTTCTGAGAAAACTGGGGATTCTGTGACGGCATACGCCCCGAAGGATCACGATTCATTTCGTAGGTGGCAGGTTTCTCCAGACCCTCCTCTTTCGGGTACACAGCGTAGGTGTTGCACTGTCGTGTCCTTTCGTAGAAACTACCCAAAGACCTATGTGATTCCCAGAAAGGACCCTTTTCGATCGCCAGCTGTTTCATAAGTAGGGGAGCAATTTTCGATGTCCGAAAACGGTCGTCGCCTGCGAGTCACATATGGGTAAGGGCCTGCACCACGATCCACTCGCTGACATCGAACTCATCCGCCAAAACCTAAAGGATCGCTACGGCGCTGGTTTTCCCATCCTGAAGGAACTCATTCAAAACGCAGATGATGCAGGCAGCACATTAGCAGGATTCATCTGGTCTCCTGGAATTCCCGATGCTCAGCACCAACTTCTGAGGGGCCCGGGCCTCGTCGCTTTCAACAACGGTCGATTCAGTGATCCGGACCGTGACGCGATCCGGATGATGGGGTTGAGCGACAAGCTCGGCCAGCACGCAACGATCGGCAAGTTTGGCCTTGGACTGAAGAGTGTCTTCCACTGGTGCGAGGCCTTCTTTTACTTTGCGAGTGATCAATCTGGAGGTCAGATAGAAGGGGACATTCTCAATCCGTGGTCGAGCGACACGGATACCACATCATTCCACAAGGATTGGGATGAACTGAAGCAAGCAGATGTGGATGCGGCGGCGGCGCAGCTTCGCCACGACACACATCAACAATCTTGGTTCTGTTTATGGATTCCGCTGAGAAAAGTAGATCATTGCCGTGGACTAGCCCCGATCGAACGTACTTTCCCGGGGGACTCAAAGGACGTTCTTAACGAGCTTACGTCGCGAGATACCCCACGCCGGCTGGCGGACACGCTGCCGCTTCTCACGAATTTGCGGACGATTCAGATTGTGGTGTTGGCGGATGATGGGAATCCAGACCAGGCAACTGAAATCGAACTGATTGACGGGTCTGTTCGACGGCAGTACAGCCGTTCAAGTGACGTCCCCCAAACGTCAGTATCACTATCCGGAGAGATCAGGATTCGAGAAGCAGGCCGAGTCACGCAACTTGTTTTCAAGGGCAACGAAGTACTGGCAACTAACCAAGCTCTTGAAGCAATGAAGCGGTCCAGCTCATGGCCGCAGAGCGTTCGAGTGGATCGACAAACTGGTGCGCAGATCACCGTTCCGGAGAAAGCGGACGTACACGCAGCCGTGGTCTTGATCTCTCACCCTGCAACAGGGATTGGCAAGCTTGAAATCGCTTGGGCCACGTTCCTCCCATTAGGTGAATCAATAGCTGAAATCGCTTGTCCAGGTGGTGTTGACTACATGCTTATCCTTCACGGAGATTTCTTCGTTGATCCGGGACGGCAGAGGCCCGACTTTGGATCGGACCTTGATCCAAACATGTCGAGTGACGGATCGTCACTCCGATGCCGCTGGAATCACACTCTCACGGAAGCTGTGGTCATCCCTCAAATACTTCCAATGCTTAGAGCCGTTTCCGAAAACGGCACTTCAAATTCAACGATTAAAAGCCTTACTCAAGCAGTCAGAGATGTGTTCTTCCGTGCGGGAGAGCTGTCACGATGGCAACGCGCATTGGTTCGAGATCATCAATGGGCATATTGCCTGTCAGCAACTGGTGGATCGTGGCGATTGCTTGACGTGTCGACTCCGCTTGTGGGTGTTCCTGTATCTCCACGTGGTCCAGAACAGATTGACCAAACTCTTCCTGCGTTGCGACGTGCGGTCGAAAGCCTCGCGATAACATTCGCGGATTGGCCGAGAATTACGTCATCGCCACAACTCGCGGACTGGCCAGTCAATTCGCTGATTGACGTTCTTACCACGGATGCCCGGGTCGTATTCAGTCGTACTGATTCGCTGGAATATCTCGTTGAATTCTTGGGTCAGGTGGGGAGCCCAGCAAAAGACGACCGCGTGCAGCGAAAACTCCTGTCCCTCGCGCGAACGGCGCTACAGAGCGACGAGACTGAAGAATTGTCAAAGCACAAGAGCCTAGTTACTCGTTTTCTTAGTTTCATTTCGCCCGAGCGACTTCTGCCTCTAGACGTCAGCGGATCCCCCGGCTCTCAGGCTTTGTATCAGTCGATTCTTCGAGTTCCATTGCAGGTACTTCCGATTCCGCATCAGTTCGCTCCGATGAGTCCGAGGAAGGGCTGGGAAGTTGGGGTTGATGATGCTGTATCAATTCTTCAGGTACTGTCATCCAAAACACGAGAGGCAGAGTCAAAAGAACAACTCAGAGTCATCAGTCTAATGGCTGTTCAGATTCTTTCACAGTGTGACGTGCCTTCACATGAAATCCTAGAGCAATGCCGAGATTCGAAGCTATTTCATGTTCACGATTGCGGAACGAATCGTGACACACTAATCTCCTGGCAGGAACTCCGCGAAGCCAAGGATGAAGGTCGGCTCTTCGTCGACAGTGAAACCAGTTCACGATCCTGGATCGATGCGTTGCAGCAGGCGATCAACGATACAAGCATTTTCCTCGTCAAGTCTGATATCGCGGGTGTTGTGTTTAACGATTTGAGCGTGACAAGCTGCACTCCAGCATCCGCCGCAGACCTGATCTTGCGGACTCGATCACTCGCGTTTCCGGAGCAGCGAGCCCAGCTTCTTGGGAAATTTCTCGCCACTCTCCAAGCGGACTATTCTGACTTAATTCTCCGCGCAATTCGGTATCTACTGCATGCTCAACCAGACCACATCGAGAATCTGTCTGTGCCCCTGTTTCAGGATCGCGCAACCAAGTCATCCGTCTGGTTCTACCTAGTTGATCAAGCCCTCCAACTAAAAAGGGAACAATGGAGGCTTATCCCGACTTGCCTCAGTTCGCGCATCGCCGCGGTACATAGCAATGAACTAGTTCTGCGAGATATTGATGCCTACTCCGTGAGCAATCTACTTTCTGAAGTGGGGCCAGAGCGCATCGATTGCACCGAACTGACATCGGAGGAACGAGATTTTGTCATTCGCGAGATGGATGACGAACGGGTGCTTCGACGACTGGTGATTCACGTCGACCGGAATGGCCAACTGCGCGCAATTGAGCCATCTTCGCTACCGGTGTATCTGGAGGGCGACGACCGCGTTGATCCGGTCTTTGTAGACCTGGTAACGATCCTGGCTCGCAGCAAATCGCCAAATGTGCTGGCCAAACAGCGACGGCTGTTAGATGTATGGTCCGCGCGCTCCGCCGTCCAAGTCGCGCTCAGTCAGCCCGAGCCTTCACGCCTTGCCCCGCAGATATTGGACGCGCTTAGCCGATTGGGAGGAGTAAATGAGCTGAGAGGGGAGATCCGCGTTAGACTCGGATCGTCTCCCTGGCTACTGTCGAGCGATCAGGGGGCTTTGGCTCCGACCGACGTATTGCATATCGACGGCATGGACGATGAGATTGGGATGTTGACCGCGGCGTCTGATGGGACATTCTTCTCGGTTGAGAACCTAGTCTCCGAGATCAGATCCCACCGAGCATTCCGTTACATAACTTCTGAGATGACGCCTAAATCACACGAAGTGCTGACGATGCTTGGTGACATCGCCCAGGATTTCCCGGAGGCTCATGGATTTCGCATTGGCTCCATCAGGCTTACTCCCGACAATCTCGAATCGTTTCTGATCGCATTCAGCGGAGCTCCTCCGGAACTGATTCCGGGGCACTCACTCATCCATAAGGCAGTGAGACTCGTCGGAACAGCGGACTGCGCCCAACATCTCGTCCCGGGTCTTTGTGTTGCCATTTCGGTAAGTCGTCTTGAAAGCGTCCTGGAGTTCCTCTCCGGAGAGTATGAGCGGGGATCGCATCGAGACCGACAAGCACGTCGCCAAATTTATGATCTGTATCTTGAGTCCCTTGCTCGCAATCGCTCCATTGACTTGATCAAGCAGTTGCGCTTACTGAACAAGCGGCAGGAATGGCGTAGCGTTCAAGTTCTCTGTCATCCCGACACCACCGGAATCGCCGATGAATTCTTAGTTGACCCAAACCAATTCAAGATCATCGAGCCAGCGCTGCCTGACCAACAGGGAGTGGCTGTGACTCATGAATCACACGCCGTGGAGGATTCGTTGACGGCGCAGGACTATGATGGATCGGCGAAGCGTCTGAGAGACTATTTTCGTCGGTGGGAGGGACGATGTCCGCGATCAGTCGTTGCGGGATTTCTTGGAGTGCTTGGAGACGGTCCATTCCGCGAACTCGCGCAAGAGTATTTCGACACCTCAGATCAACTGGACTTTTTCCGAAGTCGCTTGAAGTGGAGAGTCGTACCCGGGGCAACGGGATCTGGCGCTTGGGGACTGGCAACGAGTTCGAATCACGCTATGCGGAACCACTTTGTTGTTATCGAAATTGTCGATCCGCGCGTTGAAGATGGCGTTGAAATTGAGAATCTACTTGGCGACCCTATAGTCGTTCCCCCCAGTCATGAAATTGAATCACTTCTGATCGGGCGTGTTCGGGGCCCGCTAATCAGCACCTCGATGGAAAAACCACGCAGAAGTTACCTCAAACTTCGCGAGATAGATCTGAATGCTCATAGCGAGCGTGAGCTTTCTGCTCTTCTGCAGGAGACTACTCGTAGATTTCTCATGGAGGCCTACCGCCAAAGAGAGACCAATCTCGATGATATCTGGGTAAGTCTCTATAACGAGGAACAGAAGGACATTCGAATTACTCAGAATCGAGTCGTGTCAGCGCTTCTCCAAACAACTCGATACCTCTCCCTACACCATGAAGCCCCGATCGCGGAACCCCTGAGAACCTGGGACCAAGCTGATCGTCTGCTGGCAGAACTCCAAGATTCTCACGGTTCTGACGAATCTAGATTACGCGCCAGGGCTGAGGACTATATTCAGCGTGCGAGGGACCAACTCCGAAAGGAGATCACTGAGAATGAACAGGTGCAACATCTCTTCTTGAATGCCGTGCGAAAACGTCTGGAACGAAACTACCAGTATCGACCCGATTCAATTGTGTTCGAGCTGTTTCAGAACGCCGACGATTCCGTCGTAGAGCTCGAAACAATGCTGCAAGGAGACCCTCTACCGCCGGCCGCGAATCGGTTCGTGCTGAGTGTCGGCGATGGAAAAGTCAACGTTGCCCATTGGGGACGCCAAATAAACCAGTTTCGGCGAGGCGACTTTGATGGGCGAGCGAATGGCTACGACGCCGATCTTGAGAAGATGTTGATGCTCAATGCGTCAGACAAAGGCGCGTCAGATCACCTACCGACTGTCACTGGCCGGTATGGGCTCGGATTCAAGAGCGTCTTCCTGTTTGCTGAGCGCGTGCAAGTACTCAGCGGGCGGCTGGCATTCGAAGTAGTCGGCGCAATGTATCCAAAACAACTTGAATCGAACAGCCGGTCGGCTCTCGAGCACCGACTGCAATCTTTCGCACCTCAACAGTCTGGCGGCACGATTATTCACTTGCCTGCGAGTGGCACCGTCTCAGCGAACCAGGTTGTCTCAAGGTTCACTCAACTCGCGCAGCTGCTCGTGGTCTTTTCGAGTCGAATCAAATACTGCCAGATTGAAGCCGCGGACGGACTTGCGACGTCAGTGGTGTGGAAAGAACGTCCAGTTGACGGTGTCGACAGCGTAGCCATCGGTCAACACTCGTTGGCCGATAACCTCAGCCCGGGGTTTCAGAAAGCGGTTATCGTCCGAACCACGTCTGGGGCATTGCTGTTAGGGCTCGGTTCACATGGATTTCGCCCATTCAGTTCTGACGTCCCCACCATTTGGGTCACCGCTCCAACGAACGTCAACGAGGACCTCGGCTTCCTCCTCAATGCACACTTTGATCTTGACATCGGTAGGGCACAACTCGCCGCGGATTCGTATTCCAATCGGGTGCTAGCGACGAAGCTTGGTCACGAACTCGCAATCGGCTTGCGATCATTGGCACGGCTGTCGGCGTCGAACTGGGAAAGGTTCGTTACCGGGCTTGACTTGGCAGTCGACGCCGACCCGTACACGTTCTGGAGCTCTCTTTGGGCGTTGCTCGCAGATCGAGTGGGATCGAAGCGGGCTCAATCAGTAGCAGTGCAAGTCGTGAACGACGTGCTTTGGGGGCAGCCTAATACAGGAATGCGTGCGCTCATAGAGCATCACGACGTGATACCAACTGGACTGACCGGCAGGTACCGCGCTCTTACACGCCTCGAGAGAATCACATTTCAGGTCAGTGGACATCTTGCGGGCGACCATGAGCTGTTTGAGAAGGTGTCGACTTGGGATGGATTTGCCGCGAGAGTTTCAAGCGAATCGATCGTCTCAAGTGCGACGGCACGCACGCTGAACACGTTGATTCGCGGTTCATTGAATACGCAGTCCTTGCGTCTCATTGATGCAGTGAGCTGGGAACTCAATGACTCCGATAGCGTAAACGCAGAACTTGCGACACGACTCGGTGAAGTTATCAACAAGAAGCTCATGGAACAACTTAAGTCTGGTGTTGGGGGGCAGGGAGAGGAGCACACCGATCTGGAGCGACTGCTAACGGGGCTACGTTTCAGGTCGTCGGCCGGAACATATCGACCTCCGGCGGAAATCGTTGTTGACAGCACCGGCGTTGAAGTTGAGGAACGTCTCCGCGCCAGGTTCGCACCGGCTGATCAGCTACTGTCGGATGACTACGATGGTGCCGCCCTGGAATTCTTTCTTATTTGCCGAAGACGGATGCAAGTAAACAGCCGCGATCTCGCCACTTGGATGCGCCGACGGCTTGACACCGAGCGCCAAGCTGCGGCTCTAAAATACCTTGCCAAGGGTCAGTTGAGTCGGGAGGTCGCTCAGCACCTTCGAGGAAACATGTACGGCACGTGGTTGGAAAACGTTCAGTCGGTAGATGCAATGGCGGCGCTGGACTCTTGGGACCGCAATATCGTTCTGGCGTTGTTAAGTCAGCAGACACCTGCAGAATCCAATCCCGTTCAGGCAGCCATCTATCAGAGCTCAATGATTGATCCGACGCGAGTACTCGAAAATATCCACAACTGGTGGGAGGTTGACGGGCCCGACCAACTCCGGCGCTACATCTCTAAGGTTTTTCCAAATCGGTTAGAGTTTAGAATTCCTGGTGACTGGGACGGAAGTCGGAGGGACAGCTTTGTTCGAAAAGAGTGGCTGAAGCTCTTCCTCCTCGGCGCAACGTTCACAATCGGGTTGCGGCGCGAACAGCATCGCGAATTCGTCGAATGGGTCGATCGTCAGGGATGGCTTGAGAGATTCTCCCAGCCGCGAATGCTGCAGCGAGATCCGGACCTGGCGACGAATCTGATACGAGACTATCTCGATTCAGGATTGGATCGCCTCGATTATTACCACTGGGTTCGCGGGCTATTCATCCCGTTGTTTCAGTTCTCGGTGTGGCTCGACGAATACGTCGAAAACTTCCTTCGTATCGAGCGGCACCGCGGACCCTTCAATCTCAATAACTTGCTGTCTCCAAACGCCAACCCGCAGCTCAGCGGGTCCGGCGTGACTGCACCACCATTGCGTTCAACGCTTGGCATCGGAGCGTCGTTCATTCTTCGAGAACTGGTGAGGGGCGGACACCTGAAAAACGACAGCATCTTCCCGCACTGCTACGTTCCGTCCCAGAGTGTGCGGCAGTTCTTTCTAGGAATCAACGGCCCGAACTTGGAGAGTGAGCGTCCGAGGCCCGAGATGTCTGCTGAGATTCACACATTTCTTGTTGAGCGGCTGGGTCCCGAACGGGCACTCTTCGGTGGCGCGTTTGACATCCCCTTTTATATTCTGGCGCAAGATTCGGAACTGCAGCAGCAGTTGCTCGGTCATTCGATCGACGCTCTTGAGGAAGATGACTTGCCGTGAGCGATGCCCAGTACGCAGCCGGAGATTTGGTCCAGCACCCCCGATTTGGGGTCGGTACCGTTCGATTCGATGCAGGTACGACGGTCATCGTCAGATTTCTTGATGGTATTGAGGAGTGTGACAAAGCGTCGCTGACGCAGATTCAGACGCCGCTCCAATCCTTGGATCACGCGGAATGGCATAGCCCGTTGGAGGTCATCGCTCGCGTGCAAGCTGAGGCAATCCAATCCACGAATGATACGTGGGGCGTCTTTTCCCGATCGCGCATAGAACTTCTCCCACACCAGCTTTGGGTGTGTAAACGTGTGCTCGAGAAGTGGCCCACTCACTGGTTGGTCGCTGATGATGTTGGCCTC
>CALAGB010000122.1 GCA_937891245.1 uncultured Thermomicrobiales bacterium
GCACAATCTGATCGCGACCTGGGGCGTCGGCGCTGGGATCGCGCTGCGCCGCGCCTTGCCGGACGTTCAGGGGACGATCAAGGTGATCGGTACGCCGGGCGAAGAGGGGGCCGGCGGCAAGGTCATCATGGCGAAGGATGGCGTCTTTGCCGGGTTGGATGCCGCCATCATGATGCACCCGCGTGATGTGACCTATCTCGATCGTGGCTCGCTCGCCGTGACGCCGTACGAGATCGAGTTCTTCGGCAAGAGCGCGCACGCGTCGAGCGCGCCGGAGAAGGGGATCAATGCGCTCGACGCCCTCTTGCAGGTCTTCTTCAGCGTCAACGCCCTGCGCCAGGCATTCCGGCCGCATACGCGCATCCACGGCGTCATCACCAACGGCGGCGACGCGGCCAATGTCATCCCCGACTACACGTCGGCCTCGTTCCTGGTGCGCGCCAACGATCAGGCGTATCTGGAGGAGTTGAACCAGCGCTTCGTCGATATCGTCAACGCGGCGGCGCTCGCCACCGGCGCGACCGTGAAGATCACCGAAGGAATCAGCTACAAGCAGCGCGTCTGCAATACGCGGCTGGTCGAACTTTTCGGCCAGAATCTCGATGTGCTTGGTGTGCCGCACGAAGTACCTGCGAAAGATGTCGGCGTCGGCTCCAGCGACATCGGCGATGTCAGCCAGCTCGTGCCGACGATTCATCCGTACCTACAGATCTGCGAGCCGGGCATTGGCGGCCACACGCCGGAATTCGAACAAGCCGCCGGGAGTGCCCGCGCCGACGAGCTAACCGCCACCGGCGCCACCGCCCTCGCCTGGACCGCCGCCGATGTCCTGCTCCGCCCAGACGTTCGCCAGGAACTGCGCGAGACGTTCCGCGAGCAGTTGGGCAGGGAGCCGCAGCGGTAGCGACGGGAACCGCCCTTACCCCCAACCCCTCTCCCAGATCGGTTGGGAGAGAAGGCCAGAGGCGAGGGCGGCTCTTCCCCTTGACACCGTCCGTACCATCACCTAGAATACGAACAAATGTTCTAGTCATGTTCGAGTTCGATTTGGAGGCGACGGTGGTCGATCAGTGGCAACGGGTGGTCGTGCACGCCGATCTCGATGCCTTCTTCGCCTCGGCCGAGATTCTGCGCCGGCCGGAGCTGCGCGGGTTGCCGGTGATCGTCGGTGGACAGCCGGGTGGGCGCGGCGTCGTCGCGGCCGCGAGCTACGAGGCCCGTGCCTATGGTGTGCATTCGGCGATGTCAGCTGCGCAGGCGCACCGGCTCTGCCCGCAGGCGATCTTCCTGCCGGGCGACGGCGATTATTACCGCGATCTCTCGCAGCGCTTCCGGCGCATCCTCGAAAGCTACAGCCCGCTGGTCGAGATGGTGAGTATCGATGAAGCGTATCTCGATCTCAGTCATGCCGGGCGCTCCTTCGCCTCGCCGCGAGCGGCTGCCGAGGCGATCAAGCAGTATGTGCGCGACGAACTCGGGTTAGTTGTCTCGCTTGGTGTAGCGACAAGCCGGATGGTCGCCAAGATCGCCTCCGATCTGGATAAGCCGGATGGGCTGCGCGTCGTCGAGGCGGGCGAAGAGGCACGCTTTCTGGCGCCGTTGCCGGTCGAAAAGATGCCGGGCATCGGCCCGAAGGCGACGGTCAAGCTGCATCAGAACGGCATCGTCACGCTCGGGGCGCTGGCGCGGCTGTCACCGGTGCTGCTCGAACCGATCTTCGGAAAACGCTCTGGTGAGGTGCTGCAACGTGCGCGTGGGATAGACGACCGACCGGTCGAGCCGGATGGCGGGCCGCGTCGCTCGGTCGGCCACGAACGGACCTTCAGTCACGATCTGCTGCACAACGTCGAGATCGAGCGGTCGCTGTTTCAACTCGCCGAGCAGACCGGGCGCGATCTGCGCCGGCGCGGCCTGCTCGCCGCGGGCGTCGCGCTTAAATTGCGCTACAGCGATTTTGAAACGGTTGGCAAGCAACGGCGTCTCCCGCGGCCGACCGATTCGCATCGCGAGATCGTGAGCGTCGCTATCGACCTGGCACACGAGCTGCTGGCGCAACGGCGCGCGCCGGTCCGTCTGCTCGGCGTGCGTGTAACGACGCTGAGTGATCTCGCGATTCAGCTGCCGCTGTTCGAGGTCGATCCGTTGCGCCAGCGGCGCCTTAACCTGGCGCTGGACCAGCTCGTCGAACGGCACGGTCGGGGAATTGTGCAGCCGGGCTGGCTTCAGGCGCGTGAGCCGCGCGAGGTGATGCATCCATTCTTACAGCCGCTCGATGTCGAACAACGATAGGGAAAGGGGGAAATGGTGTACGCACACGAGCATGACGACCGCGGCATCCGCTGGGTCTGCGACTGCTCGAATCCACCGGTGCTGCTCGCGATCTACAATCAGTCGGGTCGCATCGAAATCAAGGTGCGCGATCGATATTACATCGCGCACGACGAACTGCAGGCGACGTGCCCGCGCTGTGGCACACGTCACGTGTTGAATATTCGCCAATCGCCAGCGCTGTAGCCCCAGCATCCGGGCGACCAGATAGCCGGGTTGCGCATCCTCCATTCCATACACCCGAGCTCATGAGAGCCAAACGATCGACCGGAGCGCTCGAGCGCCCAGGCCTCAGACCGGCCGGTTTCCCCGGCGGACGAGGAGTTCGGTTATGTCTCTCACTCAACGCTCGCCCGCATCGCTTGGTGATTTCAACGCGACGCCGGAGTTGGACGAACTGCTCGGCGCGCTGGCGCGGCGGGCACGCCACGATCCGGTGGCTCGGAACGCGCTCTATGGACTGCTCGACTACAAGATCGAGCGTTTTGCCCGTCGTTACCGCTATCGTGATCATCCGGTGAACGCCTGGAACATCGACGACGTCGGCCAGGAAGCGTTTCTCGTCTTCTGCGACATCGTCGAACGCTGGCCGGGCGAACGAAGCTTTCTTGGGTTCTTCTTCAGTCGTTTCCCCTGGCGCCTGTCGCGCCGGGTGAAGAATCTCGAACGTGGCTGGTCACGGCTGCACGCGGTGCCGTACGAGACCGTCTCCGAGGTGGAGTCGACCGATCAGGAGACGTCCGATGCGCTCCTACTGGCCGAGGTCGCGGCCGGCCGCGACGCACGCGACCGGGCCTTGCTCGATTTGCGCGCAATTCACGGCATGACTGCCCGCGACACCGCCGAGGCTCTACAAATTCACCCGCGTCACGTCCAGCGCCTCTGGTCGCGCATTATTGAGGATCTTCGTGAGTGAGCGGGGTGAGGGCCTCTCCCGCCCGCTTTCGCCTACCCCTCGAACAGGGTCTGGCCCCAGTAGCCGCCTGGTTGGACGCCGGGGGGTATGGCGTAGATGCCGCTGCCGGTGTGTTTGATGTACTCGTTGAGATTGTCGCGTGCCAGATTGCGCTGCAGCGGCACGAATTGCGAGGCCGGGTCGCGCTGAAAGCAGATGAAGAAGAGACCGGTGTCGAGCTGACCGGTGTGGATGTCCATACCGTCGGCGAACGAATAGCCGCGGCGCAGGATACGAATGCCGTTCAGCGTTGTGTGGCTGGCGAGGCGGATGTGCGCCCGTTCGGGGATGACAGGGTCGCCCCGCGCGTCGCGGGCGTCGAGATCGACGGGCGTGAACTCGCCGGATTGCCCGAGCGGCGCGCCGGTCACCTTGGCGCGTCCGAAGGTTTGCTCCTGATCGGCGAGTGAGGAGCGGTCCCAGACTTCGATCAGCATGCGAATCCGGCGCGCGACCATGTAGGTGCCATCACGCATCCAGGCAGGCTGGTCGTCGCTGCCGACCCAGACATGCTCACGCATCAGGTCATCATCTTCGGTCTTGATGTTGTTGGTGCCGTCCTTGAAGCCCATCAAGTTGCGCGGAGTCTCCTGAGTGCGGCTCGTGCTGGAGGTGCGGCCGAAGCCGAGTTGTGACCAGCGGATGACCGCGACACCTCGGGCGATGCGCGCCAGGTTGTGAATGGCGTGGAAGGTGACCTGGGCGTCGTCGGCACAGGCTTGCACGATCACGTCGCCGCCGGAACGATCGGGGTCGAGTTCGTCACCGGCGAACGTTGGCAGGTCAATCAATGCGGCAGGCCGGGCGCCTTGCAGTCCGACTTTGTCGAAGAAGCCGGGGCCGAAGCCGACGGTGACGGTCAGATTGGCGGCCGAAAGCCCGATCGCTTCACCGGTGTCGGCCGGCGGCAGATAGGGTGAGCCGGACACGGGCCCGGCCGGTTCACCGGCACACATGCGCCGGGCCGCCTTCGTCCAGCTCTTGAGCATCGCCAGCACATCGTCCGGCCGGTTCGTCGTCAGATCGAAGGCGGCGGTGAACATGCGTTCCTGCGCCGGAGTGCCGATACCGGCCTGATGCGTTCCCTCGAACAGCACGATCGCGGGGGCTGCTTCAACCTCGTGGGAGGCATTCCCGAAGCCGACGGTGCCGGTCGTCAGCGCGATGCCGGCGCCGGCGGCACCAAGTGATCCGAGGAAGCGGCGACGCGAGACACGGGCCATCGACTTACTTCCCCGCCACGACGACCTGCTCGGCGACGTGCGACAGCGGCTCGGCCAGCGCATCGATCGACTGGCTGAGTTTCCGCGTGTCGTCGTCGGTCAGTTGGGAGTAAGAGACGAAGCCTGCACCGTCGCGGTACGGTTCGAGCGCGTTGTCGACGTCGTCGAAACGGGTCGCGATCTGCTCGGCCAGGTCGGCGTCTTGATCGCTCAGGATCGGCTTCACGGCTTCGAAGGCCTCCTTCGAACCGTCAACGTTCGCCTGGAAATCGAGCAAGTCGATGTGCGAGTAGCGCTCTTCTTCACCGGTGATCTTCGAGGCGGAAACCTCGTTGAGCAGATCGACCGCACCATTGGCGATCTGAGCAGGCTCGATCGCGACCAGTTTCACGTTGTTGCTCAGCGTCGTCACGTCGGTCAGCAGTTGATCGGCGACCGGCGCCATGCCGTCGAGTGAATTGTCTACCCAGAGCGTCTTTTCAATGCGGTGAAAGCCGGTCCACTCATTGTCTGGCACGTCGCCTTCACGGGCGTCGATCGCCGGGTCGAGGTTCCCGAAGCTCTCGGCGACCGGCTCAATACGCTCGTACGGCATGCGCGCCGGTCCGTACAGTTCCTTCGCCTTCTCGATA
>CALAGB010000123.1 GCA_937891245.1 uncultured Thermomicrobiales bacterium
GCTTCCCGGCCTGGCGCCTTGCTCCACTCTTCGCCTTGGTGGGACTCGCGACCGTTCTGCTGGTCGTCTTCGTACCGGTCGTGTTCGGTAAGCCGCTTTTGACGCACTATCCCCGGCCGCATATTCACGTCGTGCATTTCGGCTCGATCGAATTCCTGACGGCCGTGCTCTTTGACATTGGCGTATTCCTCCTGGTCTTTGGCTTTATCGTGACGACCATCAGCATGTTCGCGCGTGCCGCGGAACGGAGTCATCCATGATCCTCCTCCTTTCGTTGACCGTTGCCGTCCTCTTCGGAAGTGGTTCCTACCTGCTGATGAAGCGCGATCTGATCCGGGTCGCGGCCGGAGTTATGCTCATCTCGAACTCCTCGGTCCTCTTTATCATCGCGGCAGCGTTGCGACGCGGTGAGGCGCCGATCTATCCACTACCGTCGGACGGACTGATCAGCGATCCGCTCGTGCAGGCGATGGCGCTGACCGCGATCGTGATCAGCTTCGGCTTTACCACGCTCCTGCTCAGTCTCATCTACCGGCTGTTCACCCAGCATCACTCGGTCGATCAAGAAGACCTGGCCGCGGCCGAGCGTACCGCGGATAGTGAGCTTGAGCCGGAGCAGATCTGGCGATGATTCTGGCGCTGCCGCTGGCGATTGCCTGGTTGAGTGCGGTCATTCTGGCGCCGCTGAACGGTCGACTTCGTTGGGTCGGCTGGCTGGCGATTGTGCAACTTTCGGCCAGCTTCGTCGCGCTCCTCTGGCTGGGCATCGACGTGCTGCGACACGGCGCAAATCAGGTTGTCGCCGGTGGTTGGGAGCCGGGGGTCGGCATCAGCTTGCGGGCCGATGAACTCGGCATCGTCTTCGCCGTCGTCTCAATCGGCGCGCTGCTGGTGGCGTTGATCTACGAAGTGCTCAACGGGGTCCATGAGTCGTTCTTCCCGGCACTTGTGCTCTTCATGGCGACGGGCCTGACCGGCCTTTTCCTGACCGGCGACGTCTTCAACTTCTACGTCTTCTTCGAAATCTCGATGGCCTCGGCGTTCGTGCTGTCCGGCTACGGGCGCGAGCAGCGGCAGTTGCGGGCGGCGCTTATCTTCACGGTGGTGAATCTGCTCGGCTCGGTCATCTTCTTGAGCGGCGTGACGGCGCTCTATCACGTGACCGGCACGCTCGATATGGGACAAATCGCGCGCATCATGGGCGAGCGAACGGCCAGTTCCTCGATCCTGATTGGCGTTCTCTTTCTGGTCGCCTTCAGTATTAAGCTCGGGCTCTTTCCGTTCCACTTCTGGCTGCCGCCGATCTATCGTGACAGCTGGCCGTCAGTGGCGACGATTTTTGCCGGGGCGCTGGGAAATATCGGCAGTTACGGTCTCCTCCGCTTCGGTGCGGAACTGCTCGAACCGGAGTTACGCTTCGGGGCACCGGTGCTGATTATCCTCGGTGCCGGGAGCGTGCTCTACGGCTCGTTGCAGGCGATCACGGTGCGTACATCGAGCGAGGCGTTGGCCTATTCGGCGGTCGGGAACGCTGGTTACATCTTGCTCGGGTTGGCGATTGGCGGGCCGGTCGGCTATTTCGCCGCCGTGCTCTTCGCACTGGTCAATCCGGTCAACAAGGTGATCCTCTTTCTTGCCTCCGATCTTCGTGGCTGGCTCGCCGGTGCGGCCTTCGCGATCGGCGCCTTCAGCGTAGCAGGCATCCCGCCCTCGGCCGGCTTTTTCGGGAAACTGCTGCTCTTTCAGGCGAGCATCGATGCCGGGAATCCCTGGCTGGTGGCGCTGATCTTCACCGGCAGTGCGCTGTCCTTTCTGTATATGCTGCGCATCTATCAGCGGGGTTTTTGGGCCGATGGGAAACCGGATGTGTTCAGTTCGTTCTGGGCGCGGGCGCTCGTTCTGAGTGTGGCGCTGCTGGTGGTGGCGCTTGGCGTTTGGCCCGAGCCGATGCTCTCGATTAGCCGGCAGGCGGCCGATGTGCTGCTGCTTGGAGGGCATTGATGCGCTGGATCGTCGCGGTGTTGACGTTGACCGGCATTTATCTGCTGATGCTGATCAGCCTCGATCCGTGGGATATCCTCACCGGATTGGTCATTTCGACGATGCTGGTGCTGGCGTTCCGGAATTCGCTTGGGCTGAACGTGGCGACGCGTGGTCCGGGTCCGGTTGAGCGCTTACGCTGGCTGCCGCCATTCGTCGTGCGTTCGACCTGGGATGTGATCACCGGCGCGGTGCGGGTGGCGTTGATGGTCTTGCATCTGCGACCGTTGGCCCCCCGACATTTCATCGAGATTCCGTTCGACGACGATACGCCGGCGGGCGTGGCTCTGACGACGTTGCTGACGACCTTCTCGCCCGGCTCGGTATTGATCGATATCGACTGGGAGCGGCGCGTGGCGCTGTACCATCTGCTCGACGATGACGATCCGGACGAGATTCGGCGTAAATATCGCGAACTGTACGACCGTTACCAACGACACGTGCTGCCGTAGCCTGGCGGCAACGAGAAAGGAGCGACCTGTGCCGCACGATTTCGTACTCTCCATCGCGATCGTTTGGATGGTGATTTTGCTCGCCGTCTCCCTCGTGCTGGTCATAGCCGGTCCGTCGCGGCTGGCGCAGATCCTGGCGTTCGATATGGCGACGGTGATGATTCTCGGCGGCCTGCTGCTGCTCGCACTGTCCCGCCGCTCGTCGTTCGATCTGGACGCCGCCCTGATGCTGGCGATCTTCTCCTTCGGCGGCACGCTGGCGGCGACGCGTTATTACCGGAAGGGAACCATCTTCTCATGAACGAGCTCATTTCCTGGCTGGCGGATCTTCTGGTTTTCGGTGCGCTGATCATGCTGACCGTCGCCCTTTACGGAGTCTTTTGGATGCCGGACATTTACACGCGACTGCATGCCTCTAGCAAGACGGCGGTCTTCGGTATCGCTCCACTGCTGGTGGCGCTGATGCTTTCGGGCGATGCATCGTTCATCAGCCGCGCCCTGCTGATCGGCGCGTTCATCCTCCTCACCACGCCGGTCGCGGCGCACGCGATCGCCCGTGCCGCCTACGAGACCGATCCGCCCAAGCGGATTGAGCGCTGGACGGCGGATGAAGGCTAGAGCGACCGGCGGAACGGCCATCCCCCGGCGTCGAGGTGGCCACAAAGGGCCGCCTCGACCGGGTTAACCGACGCTACGAGGGCATATCGAAGTAGACGGTGCGGGTCTGGGTGAAGAACTCCATGGCGGCGCGTCCCTGCTCGCGTGAGAAGGAGCTGGAGTCCTTGAAGCCGCCGAACGGGACGTGCGGCTCGGCTCCGGCCGTCTCGGAATTGACGTGGACGACGCCGGCTTCGATCGAACGCACGAAGTTGAAGGCGGTACCGATGTTCGTGGTGATGATCGCCGCGCTCAGACCGTACTTGACGCCGTTGGCGATCTGGACCGCCTCGTCGAGATTGCTCGCGCGGATCACTCCAACGACCGGCCCGAAGATCTCCTCCTGGGCGATGCGCATCTCCGGCCGCACATCGCCGAAAACGGTTGGCGCCACGAAGTAGCCCTGCCCGAGGTTGTCGTTCGCCAGCTTCTCGCCGCCGGTCAGCAGGCGGGCGCCTTCGTTCTTACCGATGTCAATGTAGTCGAGCACCGTCTTTTCGGCACTGGCTGAAACGAGCGGGCCCATGTACGACGCGGTGTCGATGCCGGGACCGACCTTGATCGACTTGACGCGTTCGACCAACGCCTCGGTGAAGGCACCTTCGATCGGCTGTTCAACGATGACACGACTGGTGGCCGTGCACTTCTGGCCAGTCGACTTCATCGCGCCGGAGAGCACGATTTCGACCGCCTGCTCGATTTTGGCGTCGGCGGCCACGACGACCGGATTCTTGCCGCCCAGTTCCAATTGCACTCGTGCACCGCGTGCGCTGGCGATTGCATAGAGCTCGCGTCCGACCGAGGTCGAACCGGTAAACGTGATGCCGTGAATGCCGGGATTCCGCGCGATCTCGTTGCCGACGACGCTGCCCGGACCGTGCACCAGGTTGAGCACACCGGCCGGCAGGCCCGCCTCCTCGAAGACCTCGGTGATGAGATGGGCGGTGAGCGGCGTCAGTTCTGCCGGTTTGAAGATGGCGACATTGCCGTAGGCGAGGAGCGGCGCCAGCTTCCAGATCGGGATGGCAACCGGAAAGTTCCAGGGCGTGATGACGCCGACAACGCCGAGCGGGACTCGTTCGGTGTACAGGAACGTGTTCGGGTTGGCCGAGTTATAGGTTTCACCGGTCGGTCGCCACGGCTCGCCCGCGAAGAACTTCAGAATGGAGGCGCCGCGTTTCGTCTCGCCGACCCCTTCCGCGATCGTCTTGCCCTCTTCGAGGGTCAGCGCGCGGCCGATCTCGTCGGCCCGGCGCTCCATGATCGTCGCCGCACGATCGAGGATGGCGGCGCGGTCGGTCGCCGAAGAGCGACGCCAGCTGGTGTACGCCGTGGTCGCGGCGTCGACGGCGCGCTGGACGTCTTCACGTGCCGACCTCGGGAAGCGACCGAGCGCTTCGCCGGTGTCTGCCGGATTACTGTTGTCGTTGACACCATCGGTCGCGGCATCGGCCCATTTGCCGCCGATGTAATTCTGGTACTGTCGTTCGGTTGCCTGCATGGTTGCTCATCCCTTCTCGATCACGGATGTATCGTCTCAATCATCGCGCGAATGACGAGCCGAGACAAATGCGATGGTTAGGCGTCGACGAGATCCGCCAGAAATTCCGGCTCGATGAACGTTTCGATCGCCGAATCGCCGTTGCGCTCAACGCGGAAGGCACGACCACCCGGTATCCAACTGATGACGCTGGTCAGTTCGGTGCCGGTGTAATGCAGCGCTACGCCGTCATCGGTGGCGTAGCCGGGGAGCATCTCGCCGCTGCCGACGAAGCGCGTGTAGGACGGCTGGCGATCCGCTTCGCTGTTGTAATGCGGGCAGTTGCTGCCGGCCAGGAAGCCGAGACAGGTGAGCGGATTGAGGCTCCCGGGGACGGAGTCGGTGACGCCTTGCTCGAACCAGCAGATCGATCCGGCGCTGACGCCGGCGAGCACGATGCCGCGCTCCCACGCCTGGCGCATCAGCTTGTCTAACCCCCAGTCGCGCCAGAGTACGAGCATATTGCGCGTGTTGCCGCCGCCG
>CALAGB010000124.1 GCA_937891245.1 uncultured Thermomicrobiales bacterium
GGGGATCAAGCAAAAGGTCGGCTTGAGGCCGAAGAGCCCGGTGAACGACGCTGGAATACGGACCGAGCCAGCCCCGTCGGTCCCTTGCGCCAGCTGGCCCATACCGGCGGCCGTTGCGGCCGAGGCGCCTCCGCTCGAACCACCAGGGGTACGCTCCAAATTCCAGGGATTGTGCGTCGAGCCAACCACCCGGTTGGTCGATTCGCCCTTCCAGCCAAGCTCAGGAGTATTCGTCTTGCCCAGCAAGACGCCGCCCGCGTCATGCAGTCGCTCGCCAATCGGTACGTCGAAATCGGGTACCCAATCTTTGGACAGGAGCGAACCACGCGTCGTGCGAATCCCTTTCGTCGGCGTCAAGTCTTTCAACGAATAAGGAACGCCAGCGAGCGGCGGGGCCTCCCCACCGGCGGCATAGGCACGTTCCGCGCGCTGCGCATCCTCCAGCGCTCGTTGATGCGTCACGGTCACGAAGGCATTGATGGATGGGTTGAGACGATCGATCCGTTCAAGCACTGCCCGGGTTACCTCCACCGGTGACAACCGCCGTTCTCGGTACGCCGCCAGGAGCTCGGTCGCCGGTAGATAACAGAGATCGACCGCGTTCATCCTCATCCTCCTTGAATCATCGCTTCGGGCCAAAGTGGACGAAGCCACCCGGTTCGACGACTTCAATTTGCCCATTCAGCTTGCGCAGCTTCAGTTCGGGGCCATCCGCGCCCGGCTCCTGAATCGTCCCGATCGCGATCGGTTCCGCCAGGCCGAAGCGACGGAACGCCTGACAGGCACGGCGGAAGACGGCCGGGCTCGCCGTGAAGAGCAACTCGTAATCTTCGCCTCCGCGCACCGCCAGGTCGAACCAGTCGGTGAACGCCCAGCGAATCGACGACGGCACCGGAATCTTCGTCATGTCGATCAGAGCCGAAACGTTGGACGCCTCGCAGATTTTCGGCAGATCGCCATAGAGTCCGTCGCTCAGGTCGATCGCTGCCCGCACACCACTCCGGAGGAGCACCCGCGCTTCGCGCACGCGGGGCACCGGTCGGTCGAAATGCTCACGCATAACCGGCCGGCCATCGAGATTGCGGAGATCATAGAGATACGTGCGCAATCCACCGGCGGCCAGGCCGAGCGCGCCGGTCACCGCGATCACGTCACCAACCCGAGCAGCCGATCTCGTCAAGAGCGGCAGCCCTTTCGGCGGGCCTTCCCCGACGGCGGTGATCGAGATGACCATGCCATGGGGAGAATCGCTGATATCGCCGCCCGCGATCACGGTGCGGAACTGCCGGGCCAGTCCATTCATCCCTTGATAGAGTTCGATGACCTCACGGTCGCGCTCGTTCCCGCGCAGCCCAAGCGAGACGAGCGCCAGTCGTGGCGTCGCTCCCATTGCCGCGATGTCGCTCAAGTTGACGGCGAGCGCCTTATGGCCCAGGTCACGATATTCGATCCAGGGAATACGAAAGTCGACTTCTTCGACCAGGGTGTCCGTCGTCAGGACGATCTGGCGCCCGGGGCGCGGTGTCCAGACGGCTGCGTCATCGCCGATGCCGATTGAAAGCCGCTTCGATTTGTGCAGCATGATCGAACGCTGGATCGAGTCGATCAGATCGAACTCATCGACCTCTTCCACCGGACGCCCACCAGAAGGGATACGCATCGTTCGCATCAATCCTTTCGTCCGGCGGCGGCCAGCCGGTAGACCTCGACCGTCTCGCGAGCCGTCCTCGCCCAGCTAAATTGGTGCGCACGTTCAAGACCTCGACCGGCCAGATCCGCGCACAGCATTGGATCATGCGCTAGTCTATCAATCGCACTGGCCAGGGCGTCGACGTCACGAGGATCGATCAGCAGCGCTGCATCGCCCGCCACTTCGGGTAAGGATGAGGCATTGGAACTGATGACCGGCGTACGGCACGCCATCGCCTCGAGCAACGGCAGCCCAAATCCCTCGTAGAGCGACGGGTAGACGAACAGCGTGGCCGCGCTGTACCAGAGCGCCAGTTCGTCACCGGCCGCGTAGCCGGTAAAGCGCACCTTGTCCGCGATGCCCAGCGCGCGCGCTTCGTCGAAGATCGGGTCGAACTTCCAGCCCGGAGCACCGGCCACAACCAGGGGCAGGCGCGTACGGGCGTCCAATCTTGCCCAGGCACGCAGCAACGCGATCAGATTCTTGCGTGGTTGCAACGTGCTCAACGCCAGAATGAACTGCCCCGGAAGCTGGTGCCGCTCGCGAAAGCGCGCCAGCATTTCGGCATCCTCAATCGGTGCCAGCGAGGGATCGACGCCATTCGGGATCACGTGGATACGCTCAGGATTGACCCGATAGGCGCGCAGGAGGTCGCCTCGCGTATGCTCGGAAACGGCGATCACCTGATCGGCGTGCTCGACCGAGCGGCGTGTCAGGGCATCGAGATAGCGACGCTTCAGCGCGGGATACTGTTCGGGAAAGAAACGGAAGGCGAGATCGTGCACCGTCACGACGGCCGGCCGGGACGCGAAACGCGGCGAAACATTGACCGGCGCATGCACCACATCGATACCGTCGCGCGCCAGGACCGCCGGAGCGACCAGTTGTTCCCAGGCGATGCGCACTTCGGGCGTACCGGTCGGTAAGCGGCCACGGGACCAACGGATGCCGGCGCGCCTCGGACGTGTCGTTCCCGCGTGCGGACCGATATAGACGACGAACGTATCGGGCGATGCCGACGGCAACGCGTCGACCAGAAATTCAATATAGCGGCTCACGCCGGCCTGGCGAAAGCCGGTCCGGGCATCGAGTAGATGACCGAGTATTCCTACCTTCAAAGCAGTGACCTCGTGAATTCGATTGCTCGCCTGCATGCGGCCGTCAATCGTAGCATACCGACCCGGCCGCTCCACCCTGTTCAAGCCGCCAGGCTCGTCAATGCTATACTCTGCGGTACATGGATGCGCGGATTTCGTTTCGTGCAACGTCAGTCGACCGATTTCAGCGGTGCATTCTTCACGCGTTCGACTGGAGTATGGGGTCCAGATATGACAAAGGAATGTGACACCTTGCTCAGTGCTGGACAGTTCTACGGATGAAACGGCGTTTGTCACCGCGATTGCCTCTAACGACCCCGGAAACGCAACGATGATCGCTCCCAACAACGGTCAACTTCCCGACATCGCTCCGGACAGGCGCGCGGAGTTGGAGCAGTTTTCCGTCTTTTATCCGTTCACGCTCGATCCCTTCCAAATCGACGCGATCAATACGTTTCTCGATGGTGATTCGGTTATGGTGGCGGCGCCGACCGGTACCGGCAAGACCGTTGTCGCCGAATTCGGCGTCTTCGAGTCGCACCACCGCGGCGGCAAGGTGATGTACACCACGCCGATCAAAGCGCTCAGCAATCAGAAGTTCCGCGATCTGCGCGCCATTTACGGCGATAACGTCGGCCTCCTGACCGGAGACGTCACCGAGAATGCCAACGCCTCGATCGTCGTCATGACGACCGAAGTACTGCGGAATATGTTGCTGCAAGCGCCCTGGGAGCTGGACGCCGTCGACTGCATCATCTTCGATGAGGTCCATTACATCGCCGACAAGGAGCGCGGCACGACCTGGGAAGAGGCGATTATCCTCTGCCCCGATCACATCCAGCTCATCTGCCTCTCGGCGACCGTTTCGAACGCCCAGGAGATCGCCGACTGGATCACGCGCACGCACCGTCCGATCAAGTTGATTACGAACTTTGAACGCGCGGTGCCGCTCTCGCTCTACTATTATCTCGATCGCAAGCTCCGCCTCGTCATCGACCACGACGGCAATCAGGTCGCCGATTTCCCACACAGCGGTGGGGAGATCCGCCGTCATGTCAGCCAGGGCGGCTATTCGGCCGAGACGCGACGCGAGATCGAGGAGACCGAGCCACAGCCGTGGGAGATCGTGCAGACGCTCGCCAGCGAGCAGATGTTGCCGGCCATCTATTTCCTCTTCAGTCGCCGCGACTGCGAGGACTACGCCCAGCGACTTTCGGTGATGCGCCCGCAACTCGTGCGTGACGACGATATCCGACGCCGGATTGATCACATCGTCAACACGTACCTGGAAGGTATGCGACCGGAAGACCGCGAGCTCGATCAGGTCAAGGCCATCACCTCGCTCGCCTGTCAGGGCATCGGTTTTCACCACGCCGGGCTCCTGCCGATCTTGAAGCAGCTGGTCGAGGTGCTCTTTTCGCACGGACTGATGCAGGTCGTCTTCGCGACGGATACGCTGGCGCTCGGGGTCAATATGCCGGCCCGTACGGTCGTCATCGGCCGCTTGAGCAAGTGGGACGGACGAAGGCGACGTCCGCTCATTCCGAACGAGTTTCAGCAGATGGCCGGGCGCGCCGGACGGCGTGGCATGGATCCCAAAGGGGATATCGTCGTTCCATACAGCCCCTGGATTTCATTTCGTGAGGCGCTCGGGATCGCCACCGGCGACCTCGAACCGGTCCGCAGCTCGTTCGCCATACGCTACAACACCGTCCTCAACCTCTGGGACCCGCCGCACGGCAACCGCGTCAAGCACATGTTGCAGCAGAGCCTCTTTCAGTTTCAGACGGCGCGCCGAATTCGCGATCTTGAAGATCTCGTGCTGAAAACCGGCCGCGAGATCGAAGACATCCCGCAAGGGTGCCTGATCGGCCTCGACGCCGGGGATGAACTGCTCGACGACTACCGCGGTATCAATGCGACGATCACGACGCTGAGCGGTCGCGAGCGACGACTGCAGCGCGATCTGCGCGAGCTCCGGCTGCGGCTCGATGACCGCCCTTGGCCGGAACCGGGGCGACAGGCGTTGCGCCGTGCCTTCAAGTTCATCGAACCGGGCACGCCGGTGCACCTGCGACAGCACGGCTGGTCGATCTATCTCGGCCGCGGTAGTCAGGGCGGTGTGGGGCTCTTTCTCACGCAGGCCTCGATCGAGTTGATCGCGGAGTATCGCCAGATCGACTATCTGCCGGCGCCGGTGCGGCGGCTCACGCTGCCGACGTCGCTCCAGGAGAGCGCAGCACCGGTCGAAGACGTCGGCGCCGTTGTGGATGCGGCGGAACTCGATCGGCTCTGGCAG
Source organism: uncultured Thermomicrobiales bacterium (assembly GCA_937891245.1). GTDB lineage: Bacteria > Chloroflexota > Chloroflexia > Thermomicrobiales > Thermomicrobiaceae > CALAGB01. Next base: position 5,087 of record CALAGB010000124.1, read on the forward strand.
GAACTCGCAGAGCTTGAGTTACCCGATCTCGATGCTCTGGCCGCGGAACACCAACGCGAGATCGAAGCGCGGCTCAGTGCGGAACGCAACGCGATTGAGGAGGAACTCGCCGGAGTCCGTGAGCAGGCGCGCGGCTTCCTTGACGCTCGGTCCGCGCACCCCTGTCACGTCTGTGCGCGCCGCAAGGAGCATCAGAACAACCTGAAGCGCGTCGCCGCGCTCGAACGGGAGCGCAGCGCGATTCAGGCTGATCTCGGCAAAGAACTGACCAATGAAGAGGAGCGCGTTCGGCGCCTGATTCGCGGTATTCGTGATGTACTGCATCGCTTCGGCTATCTGCATCGTGGCTATCCGACCGCGAAAGCCGACACGCTGGCAAACGTCTTCGACACCCACGGGCTGGTGATCTGCGAGATGATCGATCGTGGGTTTCTCGACCGGCTCAATCCGGCGACGCTAGCCGAAGTCTTCTCCTGGTTCGCCTACGACCGTGACTTCCGGTACGGCAACGGCTTCACGCTCTCGAATCGTCTCGTTTTGCTCCGGCGGCGCCTCGACGATCTGGAACAGGAGGTCCTGGCCGCTGAGCGAAGCAACGGTCTCTTCATCTCGACCGGTCACAACGACGGCTTTTACGGGCCGATGCGTGCCTGGTGCGAGGGCGCCTCGATGTCGCAGATTCTGGAGCGCATCGAGCTGAGTGAAGGCGATCTCGTTCTCACCTTCAACAAGACGATCGACATCATGCGCCAGATCCGCGACATGCTCATTCAGGCGATGCCGGAACACCCACTGCGGGCCACCCTCGAAGAGGCCGAACGCCTCGTCTGTCGCGATATCGTCGAGCAGTCGCTCACGATCGGCTTCCTGCCGCTTATCGAAGAAGACGACGCCAGCCTCGTCCAGACACCCGAAGCAACCCAACGCGAACCGTAGGTCACGGCTTCTACCATCGCCGAATCGGCGGGAGGAGATTACTCCTCCCCTGCGTCTACGATGCGTTTGGAAGATGGGGACGGGGTGCTCTAGCCTTCGGCGAGGTACTCCATCACTGCCTGGTTGACGTCGTCGTCCATGGCCAGGCCATTGATGAGCGTGGAGATTCCGCTGAAGTATTGAAGCACCGAGAGCGCTTCGATGATCTGTGCGTTGGTGATGCCTAACTTCTTCAAGCGCGCCGTGTGCACACGGATGCCGAAAACGTTGTTGGCTTGCGTCACGCTCGCCCAGGCGATCCATTCTTTGAGAAGCGGATCGAGCTGGCCTTGCTCCATGATGCTCGCGCGATTTTCGATGGCCGCCTTGAGCACCGTCGGATTATGGCCGAGCACCTGATAGGCTGCCGGCACGCTGCCGGCACCGAACGTCTGTTTGATCTGCTCGTAGATCGCACGGACTTCGTCGTTGGCGTCTGATTCCGGCAGTAACGGCAGTGTTGGCATTTGACCCTCCCCGTCGCTGATACGGCTATCGGTAGCGAGGCTCGCGGCGTCGCGTCGATCGATCGTCGATGTCCATCATCATATGCTGGTGCTCGATTCCCGACATCCGGAAACGCCGGCCAAGCGGACGAAACCCGAGCCGTTCATAGAATGAAAGCGCGTGTGTCTGCGCGTTCAGACTGATGATGCGACATCCTTCGTCGAGACAGGCGCCGATCAGCTGGCGCATGATTGCCAACCCTACGCCATGACGACGCAATGGCCGGCGCACCGCGACCCAGGCAATCTGCCCCTCGTCGGCAATAAACGTCACGCGGCCGATTCCGGCCACTTCGCCATCGATCGAGGCAACGACGTGGACACTTAATTGATCGTCAGGATCGTCAATGACCGAATGGGCCAGCCGCTGCTCTTCGACGAAGACTTCCTGGCGCACAAGGTAGACATCCGGCTTCGCTTCATCCCACGACACCACCGCCGCGCGCAGGCGATGGCTGGGAGCCGGTGGCGTGCTAATCGGCTTGAATAGTGTCACGCTCAGGTTCCTCGACTTCGAGTCGCGCCACGACCGTGTCGTGTGCGGCTTGCCGTTCATCGAGCCAGCCAATCCATCGGTCGAGCTCACTCTGGGCAACGTTACGTGCGGCGGCGACACTCTTGTCGCCCGTCCCGCCCGGCATATTGCGTGCGGCGATTCCCTCCCGCGGCGTCATCGGTGGCGGTGAATCGGCCAACACTGGCGAGAAGGAACGCCATTCGTCGACGGTCAGATCGGGGAAATCTTTCCCTTGCTCGACGCAATAGCCAACGATGCGCCCGACGATCTCGTGCGCCTCGCGGAACGGCAGGCCGGTGCGCACCAGATGATCGGCGATATCGGTCGCCAGCGAGAAACCGCCACCGGCGGCCGTCAACATTCGCTCCGACCGGAACGTCGCGGTCTCCAGCATCGGCGGCAAGACCTGCAGGATCAGGGTAACCGTATCGACCGTATCGAACAGCCCCTCTTTATCCTCTTGCAAATCCTTGTTGTAGCTGAGCGGCAACCCCTTCGCGGTCGTCAGCATCCCCATCAGGTGGCCATACACGCGACCGGTCTTGCCGCGAATCAACTCAGCGACATCCGGATTCTTCTTTTGCGGCATGATGCTGCTGCCGGTCGCGAAGGCGTCGGCCAGTTCAAGGAAGCCGAACTCAGCGGTCGACCAGATGACGAGTTCCTCGGCGAGTCTTGAGAGATGCATCATCAGTTGACTACACGCCACCAGCAGGTCAAGCACGAAGTCGCGATCAGAGACGGCGTCCAGCGAATTCACGCAGAGCCCATCGAAGCCGAGCAGGTCGGCGACGAACTGGGGATCGACCGGATAGGTGCTGCCGGCCAGCGCCCCGGCACCGAGTGGTGACCGGTTGACTCGACGATAAGCATCCCGCAAGCGATCCAGATCGCGGAAGAGCATTTCAACGTAGGCGAGGAAGTGATGCGCCAGCAGCACCGGCTGCGCCCGTTGCAGGTGCGTATAGCCGGGCAGGATCGTATCGGGGTACTTCTCGGCGACCGCCAGGAACGCACCGATGAAATTCACGACGCCTCCGGCGATATCCACGATTGCGTCGCGTGTCCAGAGCCGGAAATCGAGCGCGATCTGATCGTTCCGGCTCCGGCCGGTATGCAATCGACCGGAAGGCGCGCCTATCAACTCGCCCAGCCGCCGTTCGACACTCATATGAATGTCTTCGTCTTCGATGCGGAACGTGTAGTTGCCGGACTCGACCTCACCGAGGATCGTACGCAAGCCCGATTCGATCGCAGCGCCGTCCGCTTCGCCGATGATCCCCTGGCGCGTAAGCATTCGCGCGTGGGCGATCGAGCCGCTGATGTCCTGCCGCGCCAGGCGGCGGTCGAACGGCAACGAGGCGTTTAACCGATCGACCAGTTCATTCGTCGGCTGGCTGAAACGCCCTCCCCATAATTTCGCTCGCGGAGCGCTCTCCTCGTTCGCCACACTTCCCCCTGTTACCCGCGAAACCACACTGGTTGTCGCCGTTAGAGCGCCGGTTCCGGCACCGGTAGTTCACGCCCCATCTCGTCGATCGCGACGATACCAGGTTGCTCGATTTCGCTCATCGACCACGCTTCTTCGGCGACCAGTACGCGCTTCAGCGATACGATCGCGACTTCCAGCATCAATGCGTCCGGTTCACTAGTCGTCAGCCGTTGCAGTGCCAGGCTGGGCGCGATCAGGATACGCACGAAACGGTTGGTGTCGTGCGCGGCCGACCATTTAATGAATTCGTAGGCGATAGCCGCGATAACCGGCACGAAGACGATGCGCGAGGCGACGCGCAGCAAGAAGTCGGGCCGGCCAAGAAACGCGAAGATGACGATCGAGATGAGCACGACGACGAGCAGGAAGCCGGTGCCGCAGCGGGTGTGCTGCAAGCTGTGACGCCGAACGTGCTCGACGTCGAGCGGATCGCCCGCTTCATAGGCGTTGATCGTCTTATGTTCGGCACCGTGGTACATGAAGACGCGTCGCACATCCTTGATCGAACGCAGCAGCAGCATGTAGCCGATCAGGAGACTGAGGCGAATCAATCCCTCAATGACGTTGCTGACAATCGAACTGGAGATATAGCGATCCAGGAAGCTGATGACGACGAGCGGCAGTATGAAGAAGAGGCCGATCGAAAAGGCGATCGACACCGCCACCGTGCCCCACAGGGCGATACCGGCCAGCGTCTGCGGCTCCTCGTTTTCCGACCCTGAATCGTCGACCTCTTCGCTCAGTCCGACATTAGCGGAAAGAACGAGCGCCCGCATCCCGAGCACCATCGTGTCCCAGAGCATGAAAACACCGCGGATAAAAGGAAGCGGCCGAACGCGCTTCGCGAAGTTGGAACCGCGTAACTCTTCGTGGTAAACGGCGATATCACCGCTCGGCGCTCGCGCCGCGACGGCCATCGTCGTGCGACCGCGCATCATCACGCCTTCCATCACCGCCTGGCCACCGTAATACGTTTTCTCGGGCATCGAATCTCCTGCGTTTGCGTCGCGGCGATGTTTCACTGTTTCAACTTCAGGATTCTAACAGACGCGCGCCGCGTTTATGGAGGACTTCGGTCACGCTCCTACCAGGCGCCAGGTCATTGCGACAAGGCGACAAGGAGGACGCGGCTCACGATCGCCGCGATGGCGAAGATGAGGGACAGAAGATGTTGTCCGCTGGCGTAGAGCGCCGCGATCGCCAGGGCAAAGACGACGATTTCCAGGATCAATTTGATCGGTGTCCCCAGCGAAAAGGTCGCCTTCGGTGAGATAAACAACCCCCAATAGACCGCGGCCAGCAGCGGCGCTCCGATACCGAGCACGATGTGTCGCAACGTGCCCTGCCCGCTGCGGAAGCCCCAGTAGGCCAGCGCCGCCAGCATGCAGAGTTCCAGCAGAAATCGGAGTCCGAAATTAGCCGCGCGTACCGTTTCCAAGCTCACCGCCCCCGATCGTCGTTGCCTCGTTCGCATTCTTTCGCAGCCCCGTGAGAAACGCCGAGATGAGTCGCCGGAAACTCACATCGACGTCGAACGGCAGGCCAAATCCTCCGGCAAGCTCCAATGAGACGAAGCCGTGAAGCAGGCTACGCAGCCCTCGGATCACGTGGATCGTCTCATCGTCTGTCAAACCGAACGGTTCAAGCACGCGCTTGATGACCTCGATGATCGCGTCACTCGCCGCGATTCGCGCCACGTCATCGGGCGAGGGAGCGCGCAACGTCAACGGATAGATCCCCGGTCGCGCTTTGGCGAACGCTCGATAGGCATCGGCAATCGCCCAGAGCGCGTCTTCGCCAGAACGGCCAATCGCGGCATGAGCAAGCTTCCGGCCAAGTTCTTCGGTACCAAAACGCGCGATAGCGGCCCGCAGATCATCGGCACCCTCGATGTGGTTGTAGAGTGAAGGCACCCGCACCCCAAGCCGAGCCGCGAGATCGGCCAGTTTGAGTTCCGCCCCGGTGCATTCGTCGAGCAGATCGGCCGCCGCCTGCACGACGGCGGCGCGCGTCAGATTGCGCTTAGGCATGCGCCGGCGCCTTCTGCACCTTTGCCTTGGCCACCCGAATCGCGGCGTCCATGGCCGCGGACGGAGAGGTCCGCACATCGCCATGACCGACCGCCAGGCGAGCCGGCTCCAGAGCACGCAACGCCCGTGCGGTCTCAAGCGCCTGCGCCTTGTCGACCGTGGCGAAGGCCGGGAATGGGAAGGACCAGTTCACCGTACCCGACACCGCCATACCTCCACGTGTCTGGAAGGCGTCACCGGCGATCAGCGTTCGGTCGCGGGCGTCAAGAAAGGCAATCTGATCAATCGAATGCCCCGGAGCGGCGACGACCTCCAGCGAGCCGACACGAGCGCCGGGGCTGAGCACGCGAGGGTTCAAAGCGGGCGGCGCCTTGTCGGGTGCTTTTCGTGCCTTTGCTTCGCGATCCTCAGCCAGGAGTCGTGCGGTCTCCGCACTCATCGCAAGCTCGGCGTTGGGCAGCGCCGCGATCAGTGCGTCGAGCGATCCGATATGGTCGCTGTGAGCATGTGTCAATGCCAGACGCACGATCTCGCCGTTGAGCGCGTTTGCTGCCTTGATGATCGCCGGAGCGCTACCGCTGACCGCTGCGTCGATCAACGTGAACCCGTCCTCCTCACGTACGAGAAAGACGTTGACCGGAAAGAGCAGCGGGAATCGCGTGAGCTGTACCAGATTGCCACCATGCTTCGTCATCTTCATTTCGTCACTCCTATTCAGTATCGGTCGATGCTCTGCGAGCACGTTACTAAGATGAGATATGTATAAACTAATTCGATTAGCCTGTCAAGTAGGTCGGCAATTTCGGGCTGCGAAACCGCTTGAGGTTCCCGTTACGATTCCTGGGCGGCGGCGAGGAAATTGGGCGCCTGTAGTATGATGACGGTCGACTGCAGCGTCCCGTTTAAGAAATCGGGAAACGCTTTGATCGGACTCATCGACAGGTGAGCGCGTGGGAGTGTAGGGCAGACCTCGATGAAAAGCCTTGCGTATACAGATCAATTTATGGACCGGCATATCGGTCCGCGGGAGCATGAGATCTCCGAGATGCTCACGCTCCTCGGTTATGGCTCATTGGATGAACTGATAGACGCCACGATCCCGAGCCAGATCCGCACATCGCGGCCGCTCTCGTTCGACGCCGCTGACCCGGCAATCGGCGAAAACGGTCGCAGCGAGTACGACATCCTTCAGGACATGCGTGAGATCGCCGGCAAGAACAAGATTTACCGCAGCTATCTCGGCATGGGCTATTCCGATTGCATCACGCCGCCGGTCATTCTGCGTAATGTCATGGAAAATCCGGGCTGGTACACGCAATATACGCCGTACCAGGCGGAGATCGCGCAGGGGCGACTCGAAGCGCTTCTCAATTTCCAGACGATGGTCTCCGATCTAACCGGGATGGAGATCGCCAACGCCTCAATGCTCGACGAGGGCACCTCGGCAGCTGAGGCGATGACACTTTGCTACGCGGTCAAGAGCCGCGGGCGGCAACTCGACCAGGCCTTCTTCGTCTCGGACGAGTGCTTCCCGCAGACGATCGAAGTCGTCAAGACGCGGGCCAAGTCGATCGGAATCGAACTCATCATCGGCGACTTCCGGACCTTCGATTTCAGCAGCAATCCGGTCTTCGGTGTGCTCGTGCAGTATCCGGCCAACGACGGATCTGTCTACGATTATGAAGGCTTCGCGCAGCACGCGCACGACGCCGGCGCACTCGTCGTCGTCGCGGCTGATATTCTCAGCCTGCTTCTCTTGCGCGCCCCCGGCGAATGGGGCGCTGATGTCGTAGTCGGCAACACGCAGCGCTTCGGTGTGCCGCTCGGCTACGGCGGACCGCACGCGGCCTATCTGGCGACACGGGACGAATACAAGCGGCAGCTGGCCGGTCGCATCGTCGGATTGTCCAAGGATACCGAAGGCAACCCGGCCGTGCGCCTGGCGCTGCAGACCCGTGAACAGCATATTCGTCGCGAGAAGGCGACCAGCAACATCTGCACGGCCCAAGTGCTTCTCGCCATCATGGCGAGCATGTACGCCGTTTATCATGGGCCGGACGGGCTCAAGGCGATCGCCGAGCGCGTCCATCTCCTGACGTCGACGCTCGCCACCGGGCTCAAACGACTCGGCTATCAGGTCGGCGACCAGCCGTACTTCGACACGCTTCGCGTCGGCCTCGGCAATGAGCAGGCGACCGACATCGTCGCCCTCGCCGAACTGCGGCAGATCAACCTGCGCGTCTTCGACGATCATACGATCGGCATTTCGCTCGACCAGACCGTCACGGCGACCGATGTCGATGACCTCTTCGCCATCTTCAACCAGGGCTCGTCGCCCGACTTCACCGCTCAGGAATTGGCCGACGCAGCCGAGTCCGTGATTTCCGGCAAGTTCGTGCGCGATACGCCGTATCTGACCCACCCAGTCTTCAACAGCTATCACTCGGAAACCGAGATGCTGCGCTACCTGACCCGCTTGCAGGGGCGCGATCTGTCGCTGACCGTTTCGATGATCCCGCTCGGCTCCTGCACCATGAAGCTGAACGCGACTGCCGAGATGGAGCCGGTCACTTGGCCGGAAATGGGCAAGCTCCATCCATTCGTGCCGCGCGATCAGGCGCTGGGCTACGCCGAATTGACGCAGCGGCTGGAGAAGATGCTGGCCGAGATCACCGGCTTTACCGCCGTCTCGCTGCAGCCGAACGCCGGCTCACAGGGCGAATACAGCGGTCTGCTCGTCATCAAGCGCTGGCAGGAAGAGCGTGGCCAGGGTCATCGCAACGTCTGCCTCATCCCCGCCTCGGCGCACGGCACCAACCCGGCGAGCGCGGTACTGGCCGGGCTCAAGGTCGTTGTCGTCGCCTGCGATAACGACGGCAACATCGAGGTCGACGATTTGCGCGCCAAGGCGCAACAGTACAAGGACGACCTCGCGGCGCTGATGGTGACCTACCCGTCCACCCACGGCGTCTTCGAGGAAGCGATCACCGAGATCTGCGATATCGTCCATCAGTACGGCGGGCAGGTCTATATGGACGGCGCCAACATGAACGCACAGGTCGGGTTGACCCGGCCGGGCGAATTCGGTGCTGATGTCTGCCACCTCAACCTGCACAAGACGTTCTGCATCCCGCACGGCGGCGGCGGGCCGGGCATGGGCCCGATCGCGGCGGCCAGCCATCTGGCACCGTTCCTCCCCTCGCACCCGATCGTTCCGACCGGCGGCGAAAAGGGTGTCGGCGCCGTTTCCTCAGCGCCGTGGGGCAGCGCCAGTATCCTGCCGATCTCGTACAGCTACATCGCCATGATGGGCGCGGCCGGGCTGAAGAAGGCAAGCCAGGTGGCGATTCTCAACGCCAACTACATCGCGGCACGGCTCGACCCGCACTTCCCGGTGCTCTACAAGGGGAAGAACGGCCGGGTGGCCCACGAGTGCATCGTCGACCTCCGGCCGCTCAAGGAGCGCACCGGTGTCGAGGTCGAGGATGTCGCCAAGCGGCTCATGGACTACGGCTATCACGCGCCGACCGTCTCGTTCCCGGTGCCGGGAACGCTCATGATCGAGCCGACCGAGAGCGAATCGAAGCGCGAACTCGACAAGTTTTGCGATGCGATGATCGCGATTCGCAATGAGATCGCCGAGATCGAGCTTGGCCAGGCCGATCGCGAGAACAACGTGCTCAAGAACGCGCCGCACACGGCCGTGTGTGTGACCGCCGATAGCTGGGATCGCCCCTATTCACGCCAGAAGGCCGCCTTCCCGGCGCCCTGGCTGCGTGAGGAGAAGTTCTGGCCGTTCGTCGCGCGAATCGACAATGTCTACGGCGATCGCAACCTCGTCTGCTCGTGCCAGCCGATCGAGGCGTACGCCTGATCGGGTAGCGCTGCACGATTAATTGTTGCTCAGGATTTTCCGGCTGTCGCGCTCGCGACAGCCGGAAACATTTTCCCCAGCGTGACGCAACTTTGCCCTCTTCTGGTCGTTGACAATTCGTCCACGCCGGCACTCATCAGGTACAATGGCGGCTCCGGACAATCGAGGATTGGGTGAAGGGGGACTGCATGAAATCCGGATGTCTGCGGGTGGCCACCGTACTGCTGCTCGTAGTGAGCGCCTGTTTCGCGATGGCGCCGCTTGCCGGTGCGGCGGATTCGGGCACCGTCATTCTGCCGTGGGTGCCGAATAACGATCCGACCGGCGGCCTCGGGCCGTGGTATGGCCGCATCGAGATACAGAATCCGACCGCGACCCTGTGCAGCATCCACATCGCAATCCCGAACGACAGCGGAACCTGGACCGAGAACACCCAGTTCATCCTCGATCCGCACGGGCTTTCCGATCTCTCGCCGGATGACATCGGCGTGCCGGAGCCAGGTTCAGCCGTGAAGATCGAATCGAGCGGATGCGAAGCGGCCGTGGCGGTCAAGCAGGCGAGCACAACCTACAACGACCCGCCATGGTCGTACGGTGCCTACGCCGTAACCGGCTATACCGGTATTCCTGGTGATGATGCAACCAACGCACCGGCGTGGATTCTGCCGATCGTCCAGACGAACAACGGCTGGAACAGCTACATTCGCGTGACGAATATCGAAGCGTTCAACGCCAAAACCGTGACTATTCAGATTTTCCCGTACCACAATCTGAGCGCGGATGCCGGCGCGGTTCTGACGCAAACGATGTCGCTTGCTGCCGGAGCGACCCATACGCTCGATCTTCTCAACTCGCTCGGCCGGACCGGCTTCGTCGGCTTTGCCCGCGTCACGTCCGAAGGTAACGTGGTCGCCATGGTGCAACGCGAAAAGCCGGGGTCGCAGGTCGCGATGATCAATATGGGTTCGTCCCTGGCGACCGGTGAAGCGACGATTCAGGTGGTCAACACCTATCAGATCGAAGCGCCGATTGTCTTCAACGCCTATAACGGTTGGAATACCGGCATCAACCTCGCGAATCCGAACAACGCAGTCGCTACGGTGACGATCTCATACCCTGGCGCAGGACGACCGGACGATAACGTCACGTTGCAGCCGTTTTCGTCGGATTACGTCTACACGCCGGCGAATGCATCCGGACAGACCGGCTTCACGGGCAATGCCGTCATCTACTCCGATCAGCCGATCGGTGCGATCGTCGATGAGGTGAAGTACTCCACGAACGACGCCATTTCGTACAGCGCGGTGCCGGGGATCTCCTCTCAGGTCGCGGTGCCGCTGGTCTTCAAGCAGGCGCAGTCCGGTACGCGGAACGACAATTCGGGCATTAACGTCAGCAACGCCAGCGACCGGCAGACGACGGTCGAGATCAACGTCTACGACCAGCCGGGAACGCTCGCCGGTGGCCCGTACGATCTGACGATCCCGGCGCATTCGAGCAACTTCATCTACCTGCCGTCGACGGTTGTCGCGCCCGACACGATGGGGACCGCCATCGTGAAGTCGCTTGATGGCGCGCCGATCGTCGCCGTCTCGAACGACGTCTCCTACGATATCGCGGGCGGTGGGTCGACCGTCTTCAACGCGCCGTCAACTTCCGGTCTCTACCAGATTGGCGTCGGCGCCACACCGGCCAACTAGAATTCCCACATGCTCCCCTACGGACTCACGTTCCGTAGGGGAGCGGCTTGTCTGCGCCCGCCAGTCGGCTGAACGGCGGCGACCGGTGGGCGGACACGGGTTCCGCCCCTACGGCCAGTTACGATGGCTTTTCAGGCTGCGCCGC
>CALAGB010000125.1 GCA_937891245.1 uncultured Thermomicrobiales bacterium
TTGGCGCGGTGATCGCCACCACCGGCGCCGGCGTTGGGGTCGTCCTCGGCGTTGGCGTTGGTGGCGGCGGCGTCGGAGTCGGCGATGGGGCGCCTGGCCCGGCGATGGCTTCAAGGGTCCCTTGCGGTGTGGCGTCCTGCGCGTTGCGCGGTGCCGTGATATGCACTTCGGACACCGACAGATACGATGGCGGGCCGGCCGGCTTGGCATCTGCGACGAGCACCGTGAGGACAACCGCGAACGTGGCCGTGACACCGGCGGCACCCGCCAGACCGACGCGCGCCAGGCGCGGCTCGCCGCCCGGCTCCCCGTGCAGCCGCTTCCAGAGCCGGCCGAGCGCACCGTGCCGGCAGGGCGTTTCGACGAAGCGATACGAGATTTCGACCAGCCCCAGCGTCAGTGCGACGCGCAGGATAAAGAGCGGTACGCCCTCGAGCGAGATATCGAGCTGCGGTCGAGTGATCATGTAGACCGGCCAGTGCCAGAGGTAGATGCCGTAGGAGCGGAGCCCGAGCCAGCGCAGCGGTTCCCAGCCGAGCGCTCGCGACACGTAGTGCGTCCGCTGGCAGACAACCGAGGCAATCAGCCCGGCCGTAGCGAGTGCGATGAGCAGGAAGCCGCCGCGATAGAGGCGCGGGCTATACTCACCGACCCGATAGAAGGCATCGATCACCACGATGAGCGCGACGACCCCCAGCGCCTCGAGCGCGAAGTGCGCCCGGCGGCCATGTTCGAACCAGTTGGGGAGCCGCGAGGCGGTACGACCACTCCAGGCGAGCGGCATCCCCGGCTGCCAGACGAAGGCGAGCGCCGCGCCGACCAGCAATTCGGCGGCACGGGTATCGGTGCCGTAGTACACCCGCGACGGATCGACCCCGGTATGGAAGAGGGACGCCATCAAGATCGTCGAAATCGCTGCCCCGCCGAGCACGGCCAGCAGCACACGCCAGCGCTTCAAGTGCGCCACCGCCAGGGCAAAGATGGGCGGCCAGATGAGGTAGAACTGCTCTTCCACGGCCAGCGACCAGAGGTGTTGGTAGAGTGACGGCCGCCCAACCAGTTCGAAGTACGATTTATGGTCGAAGATCGCCCACCAGTTCGTGATGTAGACGGCCGCGGCCAGCGCATCACCACGCAAGCGATTCACTTCGTGCGGCAGGAAGATGAGCGCGTACGTCAGGCTGACCGCCAGCAGCAGGTAGAGCGCCGGCAAGAGGCGGCGAGCGCGACGCAGCCAGAACGCCTTGAGATCGACCCGGCCGGTCGCCCGTACTTCCGCCAGCAGCAGCGACGTAATCAGGTAGCCACTCAGTACGAAGAAGACTTCAACACCGAGGAAGCCGCCTGGCAGCCAGTTGATATTCTGGTGATAGAGAAGCACCGCGACCACGGCGAGCGCACGAATACCGTCGAGCGCCGGGATATACGGCAGGCGTGGAGCATGGGCGGCCGGGGTCGCGGGAACCGCCGCCGGCTTCGGTACCTTCTCCTTCTTTGGCTTCGGCGCCTTTGGAGGTGGCGGCTGCGGCTGCGGCAGCGGAATGGCGTTGTAGTGATCCCAGAATGCCGCCGACGTCGCATCCGGGCGGTCGCAGACCGTCTCGGTTCGCTGCATCTCGTCCGGCTTCTCCGTCATGACCTCAAGCACTTCTGTCTCCCCGACCGCACGAGTGAGGCGCGGCAAGAGTCGCATGGCGTGGCTTCCCGTGCTCCGGTCCTCGACCGTCTCTGCCCGCCGAAGCACACCGGGGAGCCATGCGTCTGGAGCGTTGACCAGGGCGAACTGAGTTCACCGGAGATGGGAGTGAATCGATCGTGTCATCCTGTAAAACGAACCTGCCCCTCCCTAAGTTACCGCCTGTTGCAGCAATCGTTCGAGCGTCGCGATCGTGTCCGTACAGAGTCCGGAATGGACCGGCGACGTCTGGATCACCGTGCTGCGCGGTGCTGTCAGCCAATGAAAGCGCTCTGACGGTGACAGCAGTCCGATCGGTCCCGCTTGGGTGCCGCCCCGGCAGATGCACGGGATCAGCCGCAAATGTCCTTCGACCTCCTCCAGATCGATTCCCGGTGCGATCGCCCGTAAGCGCTTCGGATCGAGCGCGATGCGGGCTTCGAGAAGGCCCTGAGTGCGACAGAACAAGATGACCCCGGCATTCACGAACTCCGCTCGCTCGACACGCGGCACCACGCGCACGATCGCGTAGTCAAACGATGCGAGATCGGGCATCGATCGCCTCTTCGACGAACGCACGTGGACCCGTCAATCGGTCGATCAAGTAACGTGCATAGGCGGCACGCTCCTCCGCGGTGCTCGGGTACGCCTCGTCCCCCAGCCAGCTTTCGGGAATCAGATCGACGGTGTCGCTCAGGATCTCGGGCGAAAGCCGCGCGCTGAGACGCTCATCGGCCCCCCGGATATCCGCCGCATACGGCAGCAGGACGTGCTCGCGAATCTGCGAGAAGCGACTCTGCGCGCGTGTCGGAAAGTCGGGGCCGCTGTATTGCGCGAAGAGCGCCGCGCCGTTATCGATCAGCCAGATCTTGCCGTGCCAGAGCAGCATATTCGTGTTACGCACCGTCCGATCAACGTTGGTTAGATAGGCGTCGAACCAGACGATCGCCGCCGCCAGGTCCGGATCGATCTCCTTGACGGCCAACGCATCGAAGCCGAATGAGCCGGGAAGGTAATCCATCGCCAGGTTGAGCCCGCCGCTCCGTTCGATCAGTTCCTGGATTTCGGGATCCGGTTCCGAGCGACCGAGGATCGGGTCAAGCTCAGCAAAGACGATCTCAGGGATCGGTAGCCCGAGCGCGCGTCCGATCTCGCCGGCCAGCAACTCAGCGATCAACACTTTCGTGCCCTGACCTGCCCCGCGAAACTTGAGAACGTAGGTGCCAAGGTCGTCCGCTTCGACAATCGCCGGCAGCGAACCGCCCTCGCGCAGTGGCGTCACGTAGCGCGTCACCCGCACCCGCCGTATTTCAGTCGCCGATTGATCGTCTTCGCGCTCGATGGGAAAGCTCGCGGTCATGCGTCCCTCTTGCCCCCTGGTTCACCGCGACAGCGCGCACCCGTCAGGTCGCTCTCCCAAAGTATGCCCTGTCACGAGTCCATGATGCTCGTGACAGGGAGTCAATATTGTACGTATAGGGGTTTCTATGCGGTTGGGATGACCGGCAGGATGATCCGTGAGGGGTACTCGGCCGAGTGATGGACGGTCTGCAGGGCGCTGACGACCTTGTCTGACCGTCCCGGCTGCTCGCCGGTATTCGGGTTGCGATCGAAGCGCGGGAAATTGCTGCTTGCGATCTCGACCCGAATGCGGTGGCCCGGCTGGAAGGCGTTGCCGGTCGCCACGAGATCGATCTCAAACTCCGTCACTTCGCCCGGCATCAGCAGCTCCGGCTCGCTCATCGAATGGCGGTAGCGCGCCCGGATGATGCCGTCGTTCAGGTTACGCGCCATCCCGCACGGGTGAACATCGACCAGTTTTGCCGTGAAATCGGTGTCCGTTGCGCTGGAGCTGGCGTAGAGAATCACCTTCAGCGGGCCGACGACCTCAAGCTCCTGCTCCAATGGCGCGCTGGTGTAAACAAGCACATCTTCGCGTTGCTCGACCTCCCGCTGGTCGAAGGCGCCGCCCAGACTGAAGACGGCGTTGCAGCAGAGGCCGCCGCCCATTGTCGGGGTCGGGTTGAGCGGGTTGTAGACGTAGGAATCGGGCGGTTCGCTCCCTGGTGTCTCGCGGCTCAATGCGCCGTTGCCATCGAGTGTGTTGGCACTACCGGCGCTATGGAGATACCACTCCTGCCAATCGGTGCCGGGCAACGGCCAGTCCTGGGCCGTGCGCCAGCGGTTGGCTCCCATGACAAAGACGCGCACCGGAGGATCGTCGTCGACGCCGTTGTCGAGGCCACGCAGCCAGCGGTCGTACCAACGGAGATGCAGACCGTCGATATCGATATCGGCGCCGGTCGAGTGCACGCCGTAGTCGACCGATCCGATCGGATTGCCGCTGCGCATACCGCTGTGATTCCACGGACCGATCAGCAGTCGTTGGTTGGCGCGCGCTTCGGCGGTTGGTGCGTTGGCGCGCCGGCCGGTGAAATTGGCGATCGTCCCCTTGAGGAAGATGTCGTGCCAGCCGCCGACGTTCATCGCCGGCAGCGTCAGTTTGTCGTGAGCGCGGGAGACGTCGAGCGCCGCCCAGAAGTCGTCGTACGTCGGGTGATCGACCCAGTCGTTGTAGTACGGCGCGTAACGCGTGATCAGTTCGTTGTGCTTGAGCGGCAGTTTGTTGAACTCGGCCGTCATGCCATCAATCGCCTTGATCAGTTGCTCGTAGTCCTCGGCAGCGGCTGGATCGTCGGCCTTGTGGCGCATGATCGTGTTGACGGCCAGGTTCGACCAGACCCAGGAGAGGTTAAAGGAAAGCTCGAAAGCGCCGCCTTGATAGACCCAGCCGTCGTGATAGTTGTCCGCGGTCACGGTCGGGACGATCGCCTTGAGTGCCGGGTGGCCGCTGATTGCCGCCTGCCACTGCGTTAGGCCGACATATGACTGGCTGTACATGCCGACGTTACCGTCGCACCACGGCTGCTGGGTGAGCCATTCGAGCATGTCGTACCCGTCGTTGCGTTCGTTGACGAAGGCATTGAACTCACCCTCTGAGGCGAAGCGCCCGCGCACATCTTGCACGACGACGGCATACCCGCGCTCGACCGCGCGTAACATCAGTTGACCAAGATTCATCGTGCTCTTGTCGTATGGCGTGCGTTGCATCAGCGTGGGAAACGGTCCGTCGCCGTCCGGGCGAAAAATATCGGCGTACAGATTGACGCCGTCACGCATCGGAACCGCGACATTCCGTTCGACGACGATGGTTGACGAATTCGGCATGGTGCGCTCCTTCGCTCGTGAGCAAGGCGTTCCTGCGACGCCTGCCGTCCTCCGGCACAATCCCCGGTGCCGGAGCCATTGTCACACAGGAGCGGAGATAGAGGGATAGGAATCGGCACCTGCCTGGTCCCCGATCAGGCAGCGAACAGACGGCGACTGACGTCGCTTCCCGATCGCCACCGCTGGCTCTCTTCCGCATCCTGCCACCCTCTTTAATCCGCCCCGCGCTCTCATCCCGCCGCCCGGTTCTCATCCTGCCCCCGGCTCTCATCCTGCCCCCCCCGCGCTGTCATCCTGAGCCGCAGCGAAGGATCTCCTTTGACTTGCCCGGCGAGTCCATGGAAGGGACACGGGGAAGAGATCCTTCGCTGCGGCTTAGGATGACAAAGGAGAATCGGACGACAAAGAGAAGTCAGATTGCAAAAATGGACTGGATTACGGAAGGTAAAAAAGACAATAGAGCGATACTGGATGACGAGGGGAACAGGATGACGCGGGGATCAACATCACGGCGGGAGGGCTCAGGATGACGAGCGAGGAGTTCGACGGTTTCCTACCTGTCTGAGCCAGGCGAGCGATGGTGTTGTGTATGGCCGGAATTTCTCGATTCGTCCGGCATCCTCGTCGGAGAAGAGGGCGCGTTGCGGGCCGAGCTTGCTGGCAGCGGAGGTATCCAGGAGATCGATCGAATCTTCGGCGCTCATCTGGAAGGCGACGCGCAGGCTGAACTCGCGGAGCGCGCGCCGGTCGACACTGCGGTGAAGGTTCGTAACGCTGTCGCACCACGCGATGGTGTGAACACCGAGTTCCGGGCCATCGCGCAGGATCATCTCGAACTGCTCGGCAAGGCTCGGCGCAACCGGCTCGGCATCGAACGAGGTGAAGCCGAAGCGTTCGTCCGGACGCAGATCCCGCGCTCGGTGTAGGCCATGAATTAGCAGGAAGATCGGCGCATCGCTCGTCGCGTCGCCGGCCAGCCGGCGCTGCACTTCGGTGGCAGTCTCGGCAATCATCCGTGGCAGATCGTGCCTGTCGCCAGAGCGAAGCGGCAGGTTGGCTTCATTCTGGACCAGTGTGAAGAAGCTCGCGCCGTCGGTATCGGTGGTGCTGAAATCGAGGAGGTTGAGACTCGGGAACGCGTTCCCAGTCTGTCGTAGCTGAGCCGCAAGACTGACGAGCGCGATGCTCAATAGCGCGGTCGCCGCCTCAGCGTTCTGTCCGACGATGAGCAGGTTGTTGCCGGTGTGCGGTCGGAACGCTACGTCGATTGGCAAACGCACAGCGACCGGGTCGCCGAGCCAGGTGGCGAGCGTGCTCGGCGTCACTGTCGGCGGACGGTGAAGAAGGCCGGCGAGGGTCCGGTTGTCCGCGATGTTGGCGGGAGAGTTGCCTTCGAAGACGATCGCCGGTTCGGTCGGCTGATACCCTCGTTCGCTCGCGAGTTGTCGGATCTGGTGCAAATAGCGCCGTTGTTCGTCGCCTGGCAGCCAGGCGACCTGGAAGACGTTGTTCCCTTCGAGCAGCCCGTTGGCGGCGTTGTAGATCGCCTCGCCTGGCCGCGAGAGGAGCCGGGCGGCCGGGTTATCGTCCGCCAGGATGAGGCGAGAATCGGCGTCGCTACACTGCAAGGCGATGCGCACCGCCATCTGGTCGATGGTGCCGCGCGCCAGTGAATAGGAGCCAGCGAGCGTCTGGGTGCCGAGCAGGACATGCAAACCGAAGGCGCGTCCCTGGCGTACCAGCCGGTCGAGCAGCTGCGTCGCCTGCAGCGCGATCTGATCGTCTTCGGTGAAGAACTCCTGAAACTCATCGACGAGAAGCAGAATACGTGGCAGCGGCTCCGCGATCTGCGCGCGAAAATCCGCCAGATTGTCGACGCCGAGCGTGCGGAAGCGTTCGCCACGTCGCACTAATTCGTCATCGAGTCCCTGCAAGACACTCAGCCCGAATTCTCGTTCGCTCTCGATGGCGATGACGCGCGCATGTGGCAACCGCTCTTCGGCATAGATCTTGAATTCGACCCCTTGCTTGAAGTCGATCAGATAGAGCCGCACCTCGTCCGGACTGTAACTGAGCGACAGGCTCGTGATCAGCGTATGCAGGAGCGTCGACTTACCGGAGCCGGTCTTGCCAACCACGAGCGCATGCTGCGCCGTGCCGCTGCCCAGGTCGAGCGACTGGACGTTGCGCGCACCGGCCGGTCCGAGCGGGGCATTGATGCCGGCCCCGGCATTCGCGCACCACCATCTTTCCGGCTCCGGCGCGATTCGACTGAACGGCACCTCGATTATGCTCGATTCAGTCGCAGCCTCTCCCACGCCGGTGATGATCTTCTGGAAGATCTCTGGTCCCGGCGGCTGATCAAGGTGCAGCGCGCACTGCTCGAAACCATCCTCTTGCCAGACGAAGCGCTCGCCGTCCCAGGCGATGACCATCGCGTCCGATTCGATGTCGTGCAGGTCGAGCCCACGCGGCAGCGGCTGTCCTTGATCGAGGACGAGCACGGTGTAGACACCGCAGCGCGGGCCGTTCTTGATGATGCTGAGCAATCGCCGGGCGGCCGTCTCGCTGAAATTCACCGGGAAGTCGAAGATCGTCAGCAGCCGATACGGCTCGGCGATTTCACCAGCCTCGTGGTTATAGTCCTCGATCGTGGCGAATTCGCTGCGCAGATACGTCTGAATGACGTGTTCCATGTGACCGGTGAGTTCGACGAGTTGTCGTTCGATCTGGTGGGCTTCGGTCGCGGCTTTCCCACTGATCAGCCGATCGTCATAGTCTGCCAGGCGCAGGAATCCGGCGACGTTTTGTCCGAGGCCGATCGGATCCAGCAGAGAAAGCTGCAGCGTGCCGGGCGGTGTCGCTGCGAGCAGGCGGAGAAGCAGGCTCTGCACCGCCCCCGTCGCGCGTTGTTTGCCCTGGCCGGTCGTCTTGAACAACAGCGCGCGGTCACCAGGAAACGGATAGTGGAGCGGGAGAGGCGGGATCCCGGCCGCCGGAACGGTAAGACATCCGATGCGAGCCGCCTGCCCGAGCATTGACGCCGGTTGCCAGGTCCGCCAAAGGTCGGATCTCCAGTCCGGCGAAATCTGCGCCAGGTCGTTCCCAAGGCGGACAAACACCGGCTTGAGATTGGCTATCCGTTGTGTGTGCCGGGTCGAGCGTTCCGTCTTCGCCACCAGCAACGCTCGGACGAGACGTGAACGCTGCACCCGAGCATCCGCTTCGATCGTCGCTGTCAGCCGCTGATAGAGCGCTTCTGCCTCTTCGACGATGGACGAAAGATCGAGCGGTTCTGGAAGCGCCGGCTCGGCAAGCGGGGGCGAAGCGTCCCGCGACGCGTTGGCGGTACTTAATAGGAAGACGACGACCGCGAGCAACGCTACACCAAGCGTCAGCATCACGTTATGCGTCGTGATGAAGAGTGTGATCGCTTGCACAACGAGCAGCGTAGCGACGAGGCGCATGGCCCGGCGCCAGCCGAATGTTGCTTTTGGCCGGACAGTGACTGGGCGATCGTCGGAGTTCTGCTGCTGCCGTCGGTAGTCACGTAAGGTGCGCAGCTGATTCTCGATCGCCGTAACGTAGGGGGCGAGATCAGTTGAATTGGCGGCGGCCGGCGGAAGCATTTGAGCGTTGGATGTCAGCAGTCGGTCGCGCGCGTCACCCCCAAGCTGGGCGAGCAGGTCGGCGGCCACACGTTGGTGCTCGTGAATCACGCTCAGCTGGCGATCGAGTTCGAGCAGCCGCGCTTCGGCGCGTTCCTCGGTCGCGCTCAGATCCGCGTTGAACGACGCCTCAAGCCGACGCATTGAATCGGCGTACTCGCGTTGGGTCGACTCGGCTGCGCGGATGAGCGCGCGCGCCCGTTCGCCGAACCATGCCTCGAACCGACCAGGCGAGTCGGCTTCGACGAGTTCCAGACGAACGCCAGACTGCATCGCACCGATTCTGTCCATGTCGTCGGGATCGGTTCCGTTCATTCGTCTCCGCCCATCTGAGCGCTCAGCGTACGTTTCGTCGCGCCTGGGCAATCACTCGAAGCAGTCGTTCCAACTCCGATTGTGCTGCTTCAACCTGACTCAGAATCGGTTCGAGGTGTTCGTGTTCGAACGTGCGCTGCACCGCATCGTCCCAAACCGAGCGGGTGTGCCGCCAGCGCAACTCGAACGCCTGCTGGCTGCTCTTCAACGTAGCGAGCGCACTGGTGCCGTCGCGCATCCATTGTTCCCTTCGAGTCAGGGCGCCGCGTAACGCTCGAGCAGGTCGACCAGGTGCGACAATTCGGTCGCGGCGAGCGGGACGCGTCTCGTGAGTTCGCGCGTCACGACGCGTGCACGTCGCTCGAAGCCGGCGACACGTTCGTCGACGATCGATCTCCAGTGCCGCACGTTCCGCAGTTCACCCTCGGCTTCCCAGAGCGCCCGTCGTGTTCGCTCGGTCCAGTCAGCGATCGTCCGGCAACCATCCGACCCGGCGGTGCGTCGACCGCTCCGACAACGGGCGAGCGCGGCTTCGGCCTCGACGAGTTCCTCGGCCAGGCGAGTCACGCGGTGCTGCCAGTGTCGCTGCCGCTCGATCAGCCATTCACGCTCCGCTTGGGCCGCCTGTCGTGCCGCGACCACCGCCGCCTGGGTCTCCTCACGCAGCCGGAGCAACGCGGTTCGTAACTCTTCGATTGCTTCGATCGAGCGGATATCGACGATTTCCTGCACGACGTGCCCTCGTCTATCGTTGACCGAGATACGTACGGAGTTGGTCTGCTTTGCGCATGAGCAGCGGCGCCTGCGACTCGGCCTCGTGCATGAATCGCTGCAAGACGCGCATCGTCTGTTCGAAATCGCGGGCGAACGCCTGTTGTTCCTGATCGCGCCAACTCTCACCGAGGTGCTGAAAGCGACGCTGGATGCGCATCATTGATGCGGCCAACTCGGCATTGAACTGTTGCAGTTCGCGAGCAAATTGCTCGATTTCGTCCGGAGACGCCACCGCTCTAGTCGCCATCCCGCATCCCTTCTGCGTGTTCGCCCGTCGACCTGCCCCTCGCTTCAACTACGGTACCGATGTCACGTTTGTGGCGTCAACGTACGGAAGTACTAGAATGAGAGACAAAAGTACCTCATGCGCCGCCCGCCGTTCGCGTTCGCCGAAGTCGACCTGCCGCCGGCTGCTTCTATAATGGCTTCAACAGCCAGGCATACCAGCGACGAACGAGGGAGACAGCATGGCGATGAACAGCGGTGCGCGTGAATCCGAGCGGACTGATATCGAGTGTCTCGCTATTGGCGAGACGGCCGAAGGCTTCGTCGAGGCACTCATCGCTCAAGGGGTCGACTATCTCTTTCTCAATCCGGGAACCGAACGTCGTGGCAGCGGATCCGGCGCGCGAGCTGGGCGGCTGGTTTGTCAGCGGTGGCTCCGGACCTGACGAGAAGTTGGCGCACTCGTGATCTTCTCGCACAGAGGCTCGGCGAACTCTCTGCCGTTTATCCTGAATCGCAGTGAAGGGTGCCCGCGTGTGGGTCCTCCGCCTCGTGAACCTGATGCGTCGTTACCGGAGCGAGCCGCTGCATCTCTGCGCGCGTGGTCGATTCGTATTGGAGGACTGATGTCAACGGTGACGACCGATCCGATCACGCTGGAGGTGATTCGCAATCGGCTCGATGTGATCGCCGACGAGATGGAGATGACGCTGCTCAAGAGCGCCTTCTCACCGGTTATCAAGGAAGCGCTCGATGCATCAGCCGCGCTCTTCGACCGGGAGGGACGGACGCTGGCGCAGGCGGCGGCGCTGCCCGCGCAGCTCGGGATGATCATCACGGCGGTCAACCGGCTGGTCGAAATCTTTCCCTCGGATACGCTCGTTCCCGGTGATGTCCTCATTCTGAACGACCCGTACGACGGCGGCACGCATCTGCCCGATATCACCATCGTCGAGCCGGTCTTTTTCGAAGGGAAGCTCGTGGCGCTGAGCGCCAGCCTGGCACACCACCAGGATGTCGGCGGCAAGACGCCGGGGAGTACGCCCCCCGATGCCACCGAGATCTTCGCCGAAGGGCTCATCATTCCACCGCTCAAGCTCTACTCCGCCGGTGAGCCAAATCTGACGCTCTTCGAGATCATGCGAAGGAACAGTCGTACGCCGGAAGCGCTGCTGGGTGACATTGACGCCCAGATCGCCTGTAATCGCGTCGGCGCGCGCGGATTGCTGCGACTCTGCGCCGATTACGGCGCTGGCCGCTTCATTCAGGCGGGTCACGAACTGATGGACTATGCCGAACAGCTGACGCGGCAAGCGATCGCACAGGTGCCGGACGGTGTCTATTCGTTCCATGATTATGTCGATTATGATGGTGTTGAGCTTGGCAAACCGGTGAAGATCGCGGCGACTGTCACAGTCGCCAGCACGGATATTACCGTCGATTTCAGCGGTAGCGATCCGCAAGCGCATGGTGCGATCAATTCGGTTCCCTCCTCGACGCGGGCGGCTGTTTGTTACGTCGTGCGCGCCATCACCGATCCCGACATCCCGAACAACGACGGCTGTTTCCGTCCGGTCTCGATCGTCTTTCCGGAACGGAGCGTCGTCAATCCGTCGAAGCCGGCCGCAGTCAGCGTGCGCACGATCACGATCAAGCGAATCGTCGATGTCTTGCTCGGCTGCTTCGCTCAGGCGCTGCCAGAGCGGATACACGCCGCCTCGTGCGGGCAGCTGGCGCTCATGGTGCTCGGCGGCATCGATCCACGGAATAACCGTGCCTATGTCACCTGGCAGGGTTTGCCGACAGCCGGTGGCATGGGGGCTCGTCCGGCCAAAGACGGCATTGACGTCATCGATACCGATGTCACCAATCTCATGAACGAGCCGGTGGAAGCGACCGAGATGGACTACCCGGTGCGGGTGCATCACATCCGGCTCTGGACCGACTCCGGCGGGGCCGGTCAGTATCGCGGTGGCCTCGGCTTCCAGGCGCGCACCGAGCTGCTGCGCGGCGACGCCACGCTCGTCGTTCGTCGCGACCGACACGACTTCGCCCCCTGGGGTGTGCGCGGCGGTCAACCGGCGCCCACGTCAGGCGTCGTGCAGACGCATCGCGACGGCAGTCAGACGAACCTCCCCTCCAAGATCGTCGTTCCGGTCAAGACCGGTGAAACGCTTGACATCTTCACCAGCGGCGGTGCCGGCTTTGGCGACCCGCTCCAACGCGCTCCCGAAGCCGTCCGCGCCGATGTCGCCGATGGTCGGGTGACGCGCCTGGCTGCCGAACGCGACTACGGTGTCGTCCTCTCGGACGACCTGACGATCGATGGCGCCGCCACCGAACAACGGCGTGCCGAACGACGGGCTGAGCGCGGCCCGATCAACTGGATCTTCGATCGCGGCGAGGCATACGAGCGAGCCACCGGTCAACCCGCACGGTGCTGACGCATGGACCCACGCGCGTTGCTGCGACTCGAAGCGGCACTCGAATATGGTGTCGCCCCGGAGGGCGACACCATCCCGGTAACCCCGGAAAACAGCCGCGACGTGCCGCTGGCCACTGTCGCCCGATTCGCCGATGGCTATGAACTCCTCTTCCGCGAAGGACTCTCCGACGAGGAGCGTGCGCGCTTCACCGAGCGCGGTGCGCCGCAACTGTTCGCTGCCGCGCCCGAAGCCCTTACCTATCGCATCATCGACTGCCGCTGGTACATCATTGACCGCGTCCTTGACCGCGCCGAATTTCCGGACGTCAGCGAGCGCGACGGCCGTTTCGTTATTGAACGCGATGGACAGATCGTGGCTGAAGCCTGGTCGAGCCAGGACGGCGAACATGCCGTCGAGGTTGAGGTCGAGACGCATGTCGACTACCGACGTCGCGGTTACGGTCGTCAGGTCGTCGCTGCCTGGGCGCATAGCGTGAGACGTGCGGGCAAGATCGCCTTCTATAGCCATCTCATGACAAATGAGGCATCACGAGCACTCGCGGCGAGCCTCGGCGCGGTGTGGTTTGCGGATACACGGGAGCTGTTTCCGGAGGGATGAGGGTGGGGGTACCCTCGGGGACGCTATCATGGCGAAAGCAAATGAGCGTCCCCTCAGGCACCTGTTGCGAGGTGTATGCGTTGGAAGTGGCCCGGCCTCAGTTCTTGAGGCGCGGGTCGAGCGCGTCGCGCAGACCATCACCCAGCATATTCATGGCGAGCACGGTGACCATGATCGCCAGACCGGGGAAGGTGGAGATCCACCACTGGTCACGCAGATACTGACGGCCGTCGCTGAGCATGCGGCCCCATTCGGCGGTCGGCGGCTGAGCGCCGAGCCCGAGGAAGCTGAGCGCCGCCGCCCAGAGAATCGCCGAGCCGACGCCGAGCGTCGCCGCCACGATGAGCGGCGCCACCACGTTCGGCAGGATATGCCGCGTTAGAATGAGGCGGTCCGGCACTCCTGTGACATGCGCCGCATCGACGTAGAGTTCGCGTCTGGCCGAGAGCACCGAGCCGCGGGTTAGGCGGGCGTAGGTGGGGATCGACGAGACGCCGACGGCGATCATGACGTTTGTTAGACTCGGTCCGAGCATGCTGACGATGGCGAGTGCGAGCAGGATACCTGGGAAGGCGAGCATCACGTCGATGATGCGCATCAGCACACTATCGACCAGGCCGCCGTAGTAGCCGGATATCAGCCCGACCGTGACGCCGATTACCGAGGCGATACCGACCGAGATGAGGCCGATGACGAGTGAGATTCGTGCGCCGTAGAGCACGCGACTGAAGACATCGCGACCATATTGGTCGGTGCCGAACCAGTACGGCGAGCCTGGCCCGTAGAGATAGTGCGTCGGATCGATTTTGATCGGATCGAACGGCGCGATGAGCGGCGCGATGATCGCGATAATGACGAGCAAGATCAGAATGATCAGCCCACCGGTCGCGCCTCTACTCCGCCCGAGCCGGCGCATGAATTCGCGCCAGCGCGGTGTCGGCTTATTTCGTTCGAGGATTCCGGCTTGATCGGCGGCACCCGAGCGTGTGGTCGTCGTCACCTAATTCACCCTCTCCTGCTAATCGTAGCGGATGCGTGGATCAAGGAATGCATACAGGAGATCGACGATGAGGTTGACGACCACGTAACTGATCGCCACCACGAGAACGATTCCTTGTACCAGTGGAAAATCCTTGTTCAAAATGGCATCGACGATCAGCCGGCCAATACCGGGACGACCAAAGACCGTCTCGATGACGACCGTGCCGGCCAGTAGCTGACCGAACTGAAGGCCGAAGATCGTCACGACCGGGATAAGCGCGTTCTTCAACGCATGTCGGATGATGACGCGCGATTCGCGAATCCCCTTGGCGCGCGCCGTCGTCACGTACTCATGGCGCATCACTTCGAGCATGCTGGAGCGCGTCAGACGCGCGATGATCGCCGAAGCGCCGAGCCCGAGCGTGACGGCAGGCAGGACAAGGTGTTTGAGATCTCCGCCACCGGTCGCCGGAAAGAGATGGACTTTGAGCGACAGGGCGAAGATGAAAAGGAGCCCAAGCCAGAAACTCGGCATCGAAACGCCGATCAACGCGACCAGCATCGAGCCGGCATCGACCCAGGAGTACTGTTTGATTGCTGCCAGCACACCGAGCGAGATACCCAGGACCCCGGCGATGAGCAGACCTGCCAGCGCCAGCTGAAGCGTCGCCGGCAGGTTGTCCATGATCTCTTCCGTCACCGGTTTATTGGATCGGATTGAGGTCCCAAGGTCACCGTGCAGCGCATTCCAGACGTAGCGTCCGAACTGCTGCGGCAACGGTTCATCGAGATGCAGCTGCGACTGAAGTTTGGCGATCTGCTCCGGGCTCGTCTGAAACTCGCCCAGCATCATCTTGACCGGGTCGCCCGGCACGAGATGCAGCATCGAGAAGACGAGCAGCAGCACTCCGAAGAGCACCGGTATCGTCGAGAGCAGTCGTCGTACAAGAAAGGCGGTCATGGGCTCAATCCGAATCCAGTAACGCTATGCCATATAGCAAGCGGCGACTACCGGGTAGGTGTAGCCGTTGAACTGCAGGCCGTAGACGTTCGAGCGCATCACGAACGTCGAGAGTTCGTCGACCAGGTTGACCGAAACGGCCTCGTCGAGCAGCTTCTGTTCCAGCTTCAGGTAGATATCCTTGCGCTTGTCCGGATCGCTCTCTTCGCGACCCTGCAGCAGCATCTGGTCGACTTCGGGATCGTTCAACATCGACCAGTTGAAGTTGCCGCCGATGTTGCTCGAATGGAAGAGCGCGTACAGGCCGTCGAGATCGCCGGAACGCAGGAACATGACCGGACCATTGGTCGCACCCTTGTAGTTGTCTTCGTACCACGGCGGACGGGCCTGGGCTTTGATCTCGACATCGATGCCAACGTCGTGCAGCTGGCCCTGAATCAGGATGACGGTCTGCTCCGGGCCTCCGCCGTAGTCGATCGCATTCAACACCAGCTTGAGCGGCTTGCCGTCCTTCTGACGAATGCCGGAATCTCCGGTCCAACCAGCTTCAGTCAGCAGTTGCTTCGCCTTGTCCGCGTCGAAGTTGTAGTAGCTATCGAGCGTCGGGTCATCGAGCATGACTTTGGTCATCGGCGCGTGCCCAGGATTGCCGAGCCCGCGGTAGATGGTGTTGATGATGGCGCTCTTGTCGATGGCGTAATTGATCGCCTGGCGCACCTTGACGTCGTCCGTCGGTGCCAGCGTCACGTTGAGCAGCCAGATGCGCGGTGTACCGGTCCAAGGCTGCTGGGCGATCTTGAGATCTTTGTTGGCCTTCAGCGGCGCCAGGTCCTGCCCGACGACGACGACGACCATCTGAGTCTCGCCCGATTCAACCGTAGTGGTTCGGGTGCCGGCCTCCGGTACGAACTTCCAGGTCACCTTGTCGAGGTAGCCTGGCCCCACTTCGCTCGCCCAGGGCGAGGTCCGCTTGTAGCCGTCCCAGCGCTCCATCGTGCAGTGGTCCTTGGCAACGTATTCGGTCAGCTTGTACGGACCGGTCGTGATCGGCGTTTGGTTGACGGCGTCGCCCTGCTTCGGCGTACCGGTCGGCGAGACCATCGCCAGCGTGCCGCCGGCGGAATAGGTCAGGAACGGAACGAACGCCTCCTTGAAGTTGACCTTCACCGTCTGCGGATCAACGACGTCGGTGCCGGTGTAGCCGGTCAGCGAACCGAGCGCGCTGCCAGCCTTGAAGTTCGGATCGACGATGCGGTCGAAGTTGTACTTGACGGCATCTCCGTTGAACGGCGTGTCGTCCTGGAATGTAACGCCGTCGTTCAGCTTGAACGTGAACGACTTGCCATCCGGTGCTGCTTCGTACGATGCGGCCAGATGCGGCACGATCTCGCGTTTCGCATTGAGATAGAGCAGCGATTCGGCGGTTGAGGCGGTG
>CALAGB010000126.1 GCA_937891245.1 uncultured Thermomicrobiales bacterium
AGGAAACGGATCGCGTGACCCGGTCGGGCAGGTCGTCGCCCGGCGCCCGCTCCCGAGGGATCGATTACGTGTCCCGAACGGGTTGGCGCCCGCGGCCCGCCCGGGGGAATCGATCATGTGCCCCGAACGGGTTGCCGCCCGTACCCCGCCCGGGGATAAATGCCCGGGCTCCTGAGGCGAAGCCCACTGAAGGGGCTGAGCTTTCGCTGGAAACGTGTTCGATGCCTCGAATCGTCGACCGCTTTTTGTGCGAACGTGCGCGTTCTTTTTGAGTCCCTTTAGTGGACTTCGTCTTGGGAGCCCGGGCATTTATCCCCGGGCGGGGTTCGGGCGGCGACCCGTTCGGGGCACGTAATCCATCCCCCCGAGAGCGGTCCGCGGGCGACAACCTGCTCGACCGGGGCACGCGATCCATTCCTCCCGGGGCGGTCTGTGCACAACGCCCACCGGCACGCGAATCCGCTCACCGGGGCCGGCTGGTCTAAGCGCACGTTCAGGGATGGTCGCGATCGGTATCCGTGGGTGGTCGAACTCGCAGGTGTTCGCGGGCCGCCGCACCGCTGACCCGGCGCCGTTCAGCGCCGTCGATGGTCAGGATCGCCGCTACACGCCTGTGGGTCTTGCCTTGCGACGGCGGGACGGCGATAGTGCCGGTGGAGCTTCGACGATGAGGCGCGAACCAACACGAGACGAAGGAGGTTCTGATATGGTGAGCGGTATCGATCATCTGGTGATTCTGGTACGTAACCTCGACGACGCCGTGCGAGATTATCAGCAGCTTGGCTTTACCGTGACGCGCGGTGGCGAGCATCCGGGCGGCACGCATAACGCGTTGGTCGGATTCGCGAATGGCAGCTATCTGGAACTGATCGCCTTTCAGGAGCCGGAGAAGCCGAGCGATCATCGCTGGTATTCCTACCTGGCACTCGGTGGCGGGCTGGTCGATTTCGCGCTCGGTGCGAGCGACGTCGAGGAGGAGTTGGGGCGCATCCAGCAACGCGGGCTCGCCTACCGCGGACCGATGCCTGGCGCGCGTAAGCGGCCGGACGGTCAGGAGATCGCCTGGCGGATGGCCTGGCCGCCCGCCGACCGCGCCGGCGACCTGCCATTCATGATCGATGACATCACCCCGCGCGATCTGCGTGTCCCGTCGGGCGACGCGGCCAAGCATGCCAATGGCGTCACCGGCGTTCGCTCGCTCATCATTGCCGTGCGCGATTTGGACGAAGCGAGCGGCGAATTCGCCGCTATTACCGGCTCCGAACCGTTCGCCAGCGGCTCTGATCCCGACTTGAAGGCTGATACGCGTAGCTTTCAGGCAGGGCGGCAGACGTTGATTCTCGCCTACCCGACGTCCCCCTCCAGTCCGCTCGCCACGCGCATTCAGCGGATGGGCGACGGACCCTTCCAGGCGATCTTCGGCACCAATCAGGCACAGCCAGTTCAGATCACGCCCGAGCAGGCCCACGGTGCCCGCTTCGTGCTCGAAGCGAACGGATAGGCGGAGCGGCCCTCACCCCCGACCGGGGGGGTGAGGGCCGCTCCCGCCCCCTTCTCCGGTCGTATTCACCACTACGCGCACGCTTGTTCACGATTGCGTCGTCACGAACCGTGATTGCTGCACGTATTCACCATTGATCGGACCGGCGCTGTTGACAGGACAATCGAGGACGGATATAGTGTCCATAATCCCAAGTGGTCTGACCAATCGTGGTCGTGACGATTCCACTGTCGTCCGCTTCACGAAAGGAGAAAGATAGCCGTCGGCTTGGACAGATACGCGTACCCTCTGTTGGCCTACATCGTTGTTGCGCAACCGTTGAGGCAAGGGCGCCTCCGACTCCATATCGGACATCGTAGAGCAGTGTAATCGACGCTGCGCCATCTGCTGTTGACTGTCAGACCGGCTTCAGGCGTGGTCTGTATGTGGCGTATGGTCGACCGCGTCGTTTGGAGGAGGAAGGATGATGAGCGAAGATCTTCGCCCCACCGCGCATCTCAGTGGCAGATACAGCCGCCGGACGGTGCTGCGAGGACTTGCGGTCGGTGGGTCGGCCGGCGTTCTGGTCGGGCTGCTCGCTGCCTGTGGCAGTAGCAGCAAAAACACGCCGACAACAGCGTCGGGGGGAAGTACGACGACCTCCGGAGGGAGCACGACGACCTCCAGCTCGAGCGCGACAACCTCGAGTTCGACGACGACTTCGTCGGGAACCGGCGGTACCCCAAGCAGCAGTGCCGGGACACCGATGGCCGCCGGCACCGCGTCAACGTCAGCTACGAAAGCGCCCGCAGGCAAGCAGGGTGGAACGCTCACCCTAGGCTACGACGTGCAGCAGCTCTTGCAGCTCGATCCGGCGCGTATCAGCACCGGTCGTGTCGCCGGAGAGTTGCTCCCACAGATCTGCTCCGCGCTCGTGCAGTTCAACGAGAAATTGGAAGTCATTCCCGACCTCGCCGAGAAATGGGAAGTTTCGGACGACGGCCTCAACTACACCTTTCACATTCGTACCGGTTTGAAGTTCCACGATGGCGCTCCCTGCACCGCCCAAGACTTCGTCTATACCTACAACCGGACGTTGGATCCTGCGCTCGCCTCGCCGCATGCCAACAAGCTCAAGCCGATCACCAAGGCCGAAGCGCCGGACGACCAGACGTTCAAGCTCACTTTTAGCGCACCATTCGCGCCGTTCCTGGCAACCACCTGCACACGCGGCCCTGGTCGTGCCCTTACTCCAGTCTCGAAGACCTCGATGGAAAAGATGGGGAACGACGAGTCGTTGCTGAAGCCGGTCGGCTGTGGCCCCTTCAAGCTGGTGCTCGATTCGATG
Source organism: uncultured Thermomicrobiales bacterium (assembly GCA_937891245.1). Lineage (GTDB taxonomy): Bacteria > Chloroflexota > Chloroflexia > Thermomicrobiales > Thermomicrobiaceae > CALAGB01. The sequence continues at coordinate 2,829 of CALAGB010000126.1, forward strand.
AATTCCCAATCCGGTTTCACGATGGAGGCGTTTGACGATTACTACGGCGGCCGGCCGTTGCTCGACAAGATCGTCGTCAAGTTCATCCCGGAGCCGGCCAGCGAGGTGGACGCACTGGCTGCCGGGGATATCGACATGTTCAACGAGGTCCCGCCGCAGGGCTACGCTCAGCTCGAAGGGAACGACAAGGTTACCGTGGACAAGATTCACGGCACGACCTGGATCGGTGTGCAGTTCAACCCCGCGAAACCGCCGTTCGATAACCA
>CALAGB010000127.1 GCA_937891245.1 uncultured Thermomicrobiales bacterium
TCCCAGTGGCCTTTGTCGAAGTAGTCGCCGCCGAGCAGAACAAGATCCGGCTGCTCTTGCGCCACGAGGACGAGCGCCTGAGCGGTGAGGCTTTCGCCGGGACCGGGGCCGCCGACATGGAAATCGCTCAGGAAAGCGACGCGCAGCCCTTCGAGTTCGGCCGGTAGCCCCGGAATTCCGGTGCGAAACTGACGGAGACGCAGGACGCGCGGCTCGATGGCGATGGAGTAGGCGAGCGAAACGGCGCCAAACAGCGAAATCAGACCGAGTGACGTGCGCAAGCGTCGACCAAACAACCAAACCTCCGATAACAGACGCCGCTCGGTAGACGGCTCGGCGTCGAACCGTCTGTATCTTGCCGGAGACTCGCGTGACGCTGCAACCTGTCCCTCGCTATAGTAGGGAGACCGGCACCGATCCTGTCCGGCCGAGATCTCCTCTCCGCACGCGACAAGTCGCCTATCCTGGTCGCGATTCGCGTATTTTCATGGCGTATACTCAACGGCAATTGCGGCGGTCACGAACGCCCAGCAGGCGGCGAAACAGCATTCGACCGATCAGATAGATTGGATTCTCCGGGTGACCGACGATACCGATACGACCAGGCAAACCGGTCGCAAAGATGATGTCATCACACACGCCATGGAGGACTATCTCAAGGCGATCTACAACCTGCAATCTGAAAACCAGAAGGTGACGACGCAGGCGATCGCGGAGCGTCTCAATATTCAGAGTCCGTCGGTGACGAACATGGTGAAACGCCTTGCCGACCTTAAACTCTTGGAGCACACGCCGTATCGCGGGGTGACCCTGACAGCTGGTGGGATGCGCGCGGCGCTCGAAGTGATCCGACATCACCGTTTGCTCGAACTCTATCTGGCCGAATCGCTCGGCTACTCCTGGGACGAGGTGCACGAGGAGGCGGAACGCCTGGAGCACAGCATGTCCGAGGAGCTTGAGGCGCGGATCGACCGGGCGCTCGGCTATCCGACAACCGACCCGCACGGTGACCCCATCCCTTCGTTTGAGGGTGATATTCAGCCGCAAACCCAGCTCTTGCTGGCCGAACTGGACGCGGGGGAAGACGCACAGATCGAGCGCGTCAACGACCGTGATCCAGGGATGCTCCGCTATCTTGGCAGTCTTGGCCTTTACCCCAACGCTGAAGTGCAGGTGCTCGAGCGCTTCCCGTTCGGAGGTCCGCTCCGGGTGCGCGTGCTGGAGCAGGAACATATCATTGGGCACGAGTTGGCCGAAGCGGTCTTCGTCCGCCGTCTCTCGGAATAGAGGCCGGTGCCTGCGCGCACTGCGATCTGGCTCGCGTCGTCTTACCGTCGTTTGCTAAGATCAAACGAGAGTGTACGGACAGCGATGCGGTGGGAGAGAGAGAACGTTGACACGCTATTGTTGGGTCGAACCAGAGGTGAATACGCTATCACGCTTCGACCTGACCGACTCGCCGCTGATCTGCGCCATTCTTGAACAGCGTGGTTTCACCTCGGCCGACGACGTCGCCGAATTTTTGTCACCCAAGCTGAGCAACCTGTCAGATCCCTATCTACTGCCGGACATGCAACTTGCCGTCCAGCGCATCACGGATGCGATCGCGGCGGGGCGGCTCATCGGCGTCTTTGGCGATTATGACGCCGATGGTGTCACGTCGACCGCGACGCTGTCCCGCGCACTGGCCGTGCTCGGTGGCCGGTTTCGCACGTATTTGCCGCATCGCATCCGCGACGGTTACGGCTTGAACCGGGGCGCGATCGACCGGATGGTCGCGGACGGTGTGTCGCTGCTGGTGGCGCTCGACTGCGGCACTTCGGATGTCGACGAGATCGTCTATGCGCAGGCGCGCGGGCTGAGCACCGTCGTCGTTGATCACCACCACATCCAAGCCGGGCAGCCGACGCTGCCGAATACGGCGTTCGTTTCCGCCCAGCGGGCCGAAAGCACATTCCCCTTCCGCGAACTCGCGGCGGTTGGTGTTACGTACTATCTGGTTCGCGCGCTGCTCGGTGATGAGCGCGCGGCGAAGTTCCTGCCGTTGGTCGCGCTCGGAACGGTGGCCGACGTTGTCCCCTTGAGCGGCGAAAACAGGACGCTGGTGCACCATGGATTGCACCGTTTCGCGCGCGACGGCGTCATTGGTCTGCAGGCGCTCGCACAACAGGCGAAGCTCGATCCGTCCAACGTATCGAGCTATCACTGCGGCTTCGTGCTCGGCCCACGTATCAATGCGGCCGGTCGTATGGCGGAACCGGATATCGCGCTCGAACTGCTGCTGACGGATGACCGCCTGCGGGCAGCCGAACTGGCCGACGAGCTTGGCAAGCTGAACGCGACCCGGCAACAACGGGTGCGTACCATGCTGGCGCAGGCGGAAGACGCGGTGCAACGTGAAGGTGACGCATTGCCGTTTCTCGTGGTCGGTGGGACTGACTGGAGTCCGGGTTTGGTCGGTCTGGTCGCCGGCCGGCTGACCGAGCGCTTTTACCGGCCATCACTGGCACTGAGCATCGGGGAAGAGATCAGCCGAGGTTCGGCGCGCAGCATCGCCGAGTTTAATATCGCAGAGGCGCTCGATCAATGCGCCGATCTTCTACTTGAACATGGCGGACATAGCCAGGCGGCCGGTCTGTCGGTCAAAACGTCCGATATCCCGTTGCTCGAAGCGCGACTCATTCAGATGGTGCACGAGGCGTTTGGCGACGAAATACCGCGGATGCCGGTCACGATCGATGCCGAACTGCATGGCCGCGAACTCTCGCTCAAGACCGCGCGATTGCTGGCATTGCTTGAACCGCACGGGGCCGGCAATCCGGAGCCGCGTTTTCTACTCCGGTCGGTCATCGTGCGATCACCGCGGCGTACACGCGACGGCAAGCATCTCCAATTTGATCTTGAAACGGCGGATGGCACGATCGCCCGTGCGATCTTCTTCGATGGTGCCGCGGCGCTGCCTGCGCTTACGACCCGCGGACCATTTGATCTCGTCCTGCAATTGAAGCTCGATCGCTGGAACGGACGCACCAAGCTGGGGGTCGAAGTGGTTGACTACCGGCCAGCGGTCGCGCTTTCTGCCCACTGGTGAGCGGCGCGCTCAGCCTTCGTCGGTCTCCGTTCGATCTTCGACGTCAATGACTCCGGGGACGCGCGCTGCGACCGCTTGCGCGTTTTCAGCGTCATCCAGCGTTTGTAGCCGACCGCTCAGGAAAACGACGCCGCGTCGCACGTCCACATTCAGCTCGAAATCGGTCGTGAGGGCGTCTTCCCGAAGCTCTCGGATGACATCGTCACGAATATCCTCGTCGTCGCGTACGAGCAAACGATCACCCGTGGCGAGCGGCACCGATTCGGCGTAGGCCTCGGCCTCATCCTCGTCGGTGTCATCGGTTGATTCGGATTGGAACCCTCCGACGACCTCCAGTTCCGCGCTGTTTCGTTGCGGTTCGACGACCGGATCAGTCGGCGGGAAGTACGTTTCCCGATCCTCGAGCACCTCTTCATAATCGAGCGTACTGTCGAAATCGTCCTCGTTCTCGGCCTGGAAGTCGGCGTCTTCATCGGGAAATGCGTCGCTCGTCGTCTGATCATCGACGTAGCCGAACTCGCCATCGTCGTCGACTGGCTCGCTGACCATGTCGGGTGAAACGACTTCTTCGTTCATCTCATCTTCAACGCGTTTGATCTGGCGGTCGGCCGAAGCGAGATCAATGGCGGCCTGCCGCACCCGTTCCGAGGGGACTGCGCCGATCAAGTGCGCAACGCCATCTTCCA
>CALAGB010000128.1 GCA_937891245.1 uncultured Thermomicrobiales bacterium
CGGCATCATGGCGCCGGTGCGGCGGTATCGCTCGGAGCCCCAATCGAGCGTAAACCAGTTGAGATGGGCGGCGTCGCCAATCGCCGCTTCCAGCACTGATTGACCGGCCGGAATGACCTCCTGGCCGATGCCGTCGCCTGCGATGACGGCGATCCGATATTCCTTCATCGTTCCCCCTCCGCTCGTTCGCTGTTTCCGGCACATCATCGTGCGCGATTGTTCACGTTTGTACCATGATCTCGGCAGGAGCGGCACAGCCGGCAACGATCGGCTATTCTGAACGCGGCTCAACAGCGACGTCGAGCGGGGAAACGAGGGAGGTTTAGATGGCAGAAACGATCAATATTGATGCCGCGCGGGTTGAACGGTATATCACCGAACTGGCGACATTCGGCAAACATGGCGAGACGGGCGTCTGGCGTACCGTCTATTCGCCCGAATGGGTCGCGGCGCAGGATCAGGTTGCAGCCTGGATGACCGAGGCGGGGCTGGAGGTGCGACGCGACGCGGTCGGCAACGTCTGGGGCCGGCTTGAGGGAAGCGAGGGCGGCAAGACGATCGTCAGCGGCTCGCATATTGATTCACAGCGACCGGGCGGGCGCTTCGACGGCGCGCTTGGGGTTATCGCGGCACTCACGGCGATCGGTGCCTTGAAGCAGCAGTTCGGCCAGCCACGCCGGACGCTCGAGGTGCTCTCGCTCTGCGAAGAAGAAGCGAGTCGTTTCCCAACCTCCAATTTCCTCGGCTCGCGGGCCATTACCGGCGCGATCACGCCGGAGGATGCCCTGGAAATGGTCGGCTACGACGGCAAGACGATGGCCGAGGCAATGGCCGCCATCGGGCTGGATGCCACGAAGCTGCCGGAGGCGAAGCGCGACGATATCGACATCTTTATCGAACTGCATATCGAGCAGGGGCCGATCTTGGAGCAAGCCGACGTGCCGGTGGCGGTCGTCACGGCGATCAACAGCATTCGCCACTACGTCGTTGAGTTGACCGGTCGCTCGGATCACGCCGGGGCGCGGCCGATGGACATGCGACTCGACCCGATGGCGGGTGCGGCCGAGATTGCGCTCGGCGTGATCGATACGGCGTTGCGCATGGGGCGTCCGGCGGTCACGACGATCGGCCGGATGGAGGTTGAGCCGGGTGGTCCGGCGATCGTGCCGGAGAAGGTGACATTCACCATCGACGCGCGCCACCCCGATCCCGCGACGCGGTTGAAGCTCTACGCCGCGCACGAAGCCTGGATGCGGGCCGTCGCCGCACGGCGTGGACTCGACCTCAAGTGGACGATTACGACCGACCTCATCCCCTGCGTCTGCGATGCCGAACTGGTGCGCACGCTGCAGGACGTAGCGCGCGAGCAGGAGATCCCGTTCACGACGATGTCGAGCGGTGCCGGGCACGATACGCAGCGCATGGCGAATATCGCCCGTGTCGCCATGCTCTTCGTGCGCAGCAAGGATGGTCGCAGCCACACACCGGCCGAATTCACGAGTACCGTCGACGCGGTGGAAGGCATCCGCGTGCTCGCCGGTGGACTGCGGCGACTGGCGTACTGATTCCGTAACGTACGGAATGGAGGCTTCTCATGGCGCTTCCCTCGTTTCGCCTCAACGGGCAGATCGCGGTGGTAACCGGCACCGGTAGCGGCCTGGGACAGGCGATTGCGGTCGGCTTGGCGGAAGCCGGGGCCGATGTTGTGCTATCCGAGCTGCCGGATCGGCTGGCGTTGACCGATGAGACGGTGCGGTTGATCGAGGCGCAGGGACGCGAGGCCCTGGTTTTGCCGCTCGACGTCCGCGATCTCGACGGCCCGCATGGCATTCGTGGCTTCGCAGAGGCTGCGATCAGCTGGCAGGGTCAGGTCGATTGCCTGGCCAACAACGCCGGGGTGAACCTGCCGCAGGACGCGCTCGATGTCGACGAAGCGTCGTGGGACGCGGTACTCGACATCGACCTGAAAGGGACCTTCTTCTGCGCTCAAGCCTTTGGGCGGCATATGGTCGAACGCGGGCGCGGCTCGATCATCAATATCGCATCGCAGAACGGTCTCGTCGGCTACTACAAACGGGCAGCCTACTGCTCGGCCAAGGCGGGTGTCGTCAATCTGACGCGCGTGCTGACGCTCGAATGGGCTCCGCGCGGCGTGCGCGTCAATGCGGTCGCTCCGACTTTTGTGCGCACGCCGCTGACCGCCTCGACCTTTGACGATCCGGAACTCGGCCCGGATCTGCTGCGTCGCATCCCGATGGGGCGCATCGGCGAGCCGGAAGAAGTGGCGGCGGCAGTCGTCTTTCTCCCCAGCCCGGCGGCCTCAATGATTACCGGTCACACGCTGACCGTTGATGGCGGCTGGACGGCGATCTAGCGAGAATTGGCCTGGTCGAATTCATTGACAGACGGGCGTGCCAGGAGTACGCTTAACTTGTCTGGTGCGTGCACCGGAGTTGATTGTGCGTCCGACTTCGTGTCATGTCGGCGCGCTTCGGCCTCGTGAAAGGGTCCTCGTTGGAACCCGGGTCTATAGCCAAAGAATTCGAGCGAACTACCGGCTAACCGGGCCAACGTGCATGTTGCACCTCCCCCCTGGTTTAGCCGGGGGTTCTTTATGTCCACTAGGACAACATGGAGGTGCGGAATGCAGACCGTCATCCGCTACAGTGTCGTCAATCAGGATGGAAAGCCGGTGATCCGGGCGGTGCCGGTGCGCCGCTGGTCGGACGATCGCGCCGAGCAGCAGCATGAGCAGCCGCAGGTCACCGAGACGCAGCAGCCGACCGTGCTGCGCAAGCTCCGCCGCCTGCGGGTCCTCGACATCCGCTGAAACGAAAAGCGAATAAACCGCGCAGAGACGTCGAGGAGCACAGCGCTCTTCGGCGTTTTTGCGTCTCCGAGTCTCCGCGCCTCTGCGAGAGAAACGCCAGCCGCGATACAATGCAGGGCTAACGAGAGGAGCGGAGGCTGACGACGGTTCAGTGGCTATTGGTCGGCTTTTTGGTGCTCTACGCGCTGTTTGTAGGAGCTGTCTATGGACGGCAGCGGCGCTGGTGGGGTGTCGCCGGCTGGATCTTGCTGGTGGCCGGCATCGTTGCGTTGAGCGCGGGGCTTGGGGATTCGTTCGCCTGGGGCGGTCTGGCCTTCATCGGCGTGTCCGCGGTCGGGGTGCTCTGCATCGCGCTCGATGTCGCGGGACGGCGCCAGGAACGTCCAGTGCGACGAGAATGAAGCCACTGTGCGAAAGGATGCCGCGATGCGATCGGAGCTGAGCAACGATACCGCCGCGCCCGCGATTCCGACAGCCGGCAAGCGCGAAGTCGATCTCTACGTCCGCACCTACAACACGCTCCTGCGCAGTTCCGGACCGGTCAAGGTCGAAACCCTCGTTCCAGCACACCTCAACATCCAATCGAGCTTGCATTCCGGGGCGACCGAACGCGCACCCGACATGGGCGCCTTCATGTACAGCACGCTTCGCCTCCCCGCTTCGATCGTCGATGTCGAGCGAATTCTGCTCGGTCAATCGGCCCGGGCCTTCGCCCGCAACGGCTATCCCGATCTGGAGTCGTGGACGCCGGTTACCGCGCCGGGTCGCAGGCGCCGCTGGTATCTCGATGGCGATGGCACGCTGGCGGCCTACGTCGCCTCGTCATCCGACCTCGATGATCTGATTCCGACGATCGTTGCCTGGCAGATCGAATGGAACAAGCTGCGTGACCTCATTCAACAAGATGCGCGTCTGGGCAAACTGCTTGCCGAGGCGGAGAGCGCCGCGCCGGATGTGCAAACCGAAATTCGCGAGCGGCTGTTGATCGCCGAGGGCGACTGGCGCCGGTTACGTGTCGCCTGGGGTGAGGCGTTCTGGCCGACCGTGCGGCGGATCGGCGCGGAGAAGAAGCGGCTGACGATCCAGATGCTCGGCGGCACCTACGTCGGCTATTCGCGCAGTACCCGCACCTGGTGGACGCCGATTGAGCGGGAGCTGATCAAGCGAGGGCTGGCCGATCGACCGCTCTATTTCATCTCCTCGAATACGCACAGTATCGCCAACCTGCTTTCGGGGACCGCCCGTCGTCGCCTCGACGCGCTCATTCAGTTCGTTGAGGAGCAACAACACCCCGATCTGTTGCCTGAACTACTTCGGCTGAAGCAGGGCGACACCCGCAGCAACTGGGAGAACTTCCTCTATTACACCGCGCGGCTTTACTATGCCGCGTATCCGGATGAGCGCGAGGCGCGCGATCGCGAGGAGGAAGCGCACGGCATCACCACGGTCGATCCAGGTGTCGCGGTCGACGTCGCGGCGCAGATCATCGAACTCGACCGGCTCGATCAGGCCGGTTTCGACCCGCGGCTGCAGCTGCCGAACGGGCGCCCCCCGCTTGATTCCGACGCAGTCGTCATCAATATCAACTATCCGCTCGGGAACGCGGCGTATCATATTCTCAATCAGATCGCGATGAGCACCTACCAGCTACGCGGCGTCTACATTCTCGGCAAGGCGGCCACGCTGAACGCCCGCATCGGCGATGTGATGCTCACGGATGAGGTCTACGACGAGCACAGCGGTAACACTTACTGGTTCGATAACTGTTTCGCCGCCGAGGACCTGGCTCCATTTCTCGTCTATGGCTCGGCGCTCGATCACCAGCGCGCGGTGACCGTGCTCGGCACCTATTTGCAGAATCGTGAATACCTCGACTTCTTCTACCGCGAGAACTACACGGTGGTTGAGATGGAGGCGGGACCGTACCTCAGCGCGCTGTACCAGGATACGTTCCTGACTCGCCACGGCACCAATCAGAATGTCAATCTGGCGAGCATCCCGGTCGACCTCGGTATCATCCATTACGCGTCGGATACGCCGTACACACGCAGCCAGACGCTCGGAGCGCGCGGGCTGTCGTACTACGGCATGGATTCGACCTATGCTTCGACGCTCGTGATCCTGCGGCGGATCTTTGCGCAGGCTGCCGGGCACGAGATGACGGCGTCGTGAACGGCGCGGTCTGCGTCCGAACGAGCGGTTGGACGTTCTACAAGTACGGCGTCGCCTGAAGTGGGTGGCGCATTCATGCTTCCGCTGGAAGGAAGGTCGTGTGCGTCGTATTGCGCACTCCCTCGCATTTGCCCTTGTTTTGATTACCCTCGTCGCCTGTAACTCTCCGATCGACAAATCCGATTCGACGAAAGCGCCGGAGATAACGCCGACGTCCCCGGCGATTCGCCTGCGCCCGCCCGATTTCACGATCAAGGGAACGACGAGTACCCAAGCCGCGATTCAGGGCGCCTATTACTGGCAACTCGAAAACGGGTTGGCTGTCGACGTGAAATCTGAGGGATTCAGCGTTTCGGGCGTGACGCCGATGAAGGTTTCTCAGGGCGAACAACTGACCGTCACTGCCTCCAACGGGACCTATCCGGAGTCGATGGACCTGAAGATCTATCCGGAAGACGGCAACCTGAAGGAAGTCAAAGTCACGGCCGTCGCTGGTCATGCGTTTGTGCCGACGACGGAGCCGATCACGTCGCAGAGCTTCACTAATTCGCCGTACGATCTGAAGATCGATCTGCCGAAGGGGGACTACTTCATCTGGATGTCCGGCACCTGGCAAAATCCGTTCAAACGACCAGCATCGGAAACCACCAGCAAGGCGACACCGAGCGGGACACCTCGACCAATCCTGCCGCTGACCGATAAGATAGCGTTCTGGATCCAGGTCGACTAAATCGGGGCGATGGGGATTGGGGCGAACATGAGGCCACGGATGCGCGTCGTGCTGGCGCTGCTGGTCACGGTGATTCTGCTGGGGACGGCGCCGGCCGCGGCCAGCGAGGCACCGCCAAGCGAGCGGACCGGCTATATCGTGTCGCTGTCATCTGCCGCCATCGACGCCGGTATCGACAGCGGCGAGATCGCGGAACGTTATGACGCGCCGCTGGTGGATAATTTCCCGGCGTTGCATCAGTTCAGCGTACTGCTGACCGCCGATGACGTCCGCGCCTTGCGGGCGGACACGGATGTCGCCGCGCTTATGCCCGATGGACCGGCCTTTCTCGCCGATGTCGAAGATACTTCGGCGGGCACCGATGCTTCCAACGTCGACCCCCGCTCCGGCATCGACCGGATTCATGCCGATCAGGTGACCCTGCCGGCGGGGCTTGATCCCGCGGATGTCAACGTCGCCGTGCTCGATACCGGCGTCAGTAGCAAGCAACCGGCGTTGAATGTGGTTGGTGGCTACAACTGTCTGGACAACGATCAGAGCAGCTTCGGCGATGTTAAGGGCCATGGGAGTCACGTTGCCGGGATCATCGGAGCACGCGATCTGGGGCGTGGCCCGCGCGGCGTTGTCCCCGGTGCCTCGATCTGGTCGATCCGCGTCTTTGATAGCACTGGCCAATCGACCCTATCGAAGGTGCTCTGTGGCCTGAACTGGGTCGCCGAGCACGCCGATACGATCCAGGCCGTCAATTTCAGCGCCGTCTTCGCTCAAGTGAACAATGGTGCCTGCGGCGTGACAACGAGCGGCAACGTAATCGATCCGATGCATCAAGCGATCTGCCGCATCGTCGATGATCTCGGCATTCCCTTCGTCACGGCGGGCGGCAACTTCGGTTCGATGGCGTCGTACGTCACCCCGGCGGCCTATACCGAGACGATCGCCGTCGGCGCGATTGTCGATACCGACGGGATACCCGGCGGGCTTGGGGGTGGCTCCAAATACGGCGCGGATGACACACGCGCCTCTTTCAGCAACTACGGCCCCACCATTTCGATCTTCGCGCCGGGCGTGAATATTCTCTCGACGACGCAGTTTGGCGGATACATCACGATGAGCGGCACAAGCATGGCGACGCCGTTCGTCACCGGCGCTGTGGCGCTTTACCGGCTCGAACACCCCGAGGCAACACCGGCACAGATCAAGAACGCGCTGATCGCCAGCGGCGATCCGGGCAACTGGTCGACGCAGCCGCTGCTCGACCTGCCGCGTCTGCTGGCGACCGATCCGAGCGTCGTGCCGAACGCGGCGCCGGTGCGCGATCCGCTCGCCTTCGGCCGGGATGGACTGCCGGTGCGGTAATTTCTAAAATTGAGGTGAAGAGGGGCTTGACAGCCAGTCACGCCCGTGCTATATTGAGGATGCGATTCCGAGGAGTTCCAACGAATCGGCGCACCGCGAAGCTAGGACACTAGCAGAGCGGCGTTCAGTCTCAAAGGGCAACCGGAGAGATTGACCGGAAACTCGGAGAAGTCCGAGTGGACGGTCAGCGGAACGAGAAGCATTCTGCGGCAACGGCACCTGTCGAAGCGGGAATGGATTCTCCGGACGGTGGACAAGCGTCGAGATCGGCAGGCTCGTCGGGATCGTTTTTTAATGCCCCGAAAACGGCCCTCACCCCCGGCCCCTACCGCTTCAGCTCCCCCAACCTCGCGTAGACCTCACTTCGTGGCAGGCCGAGCTCCTTGGCAACGGTGCGCGCTGCCGCGCTTGGGCTATCGCCGGCCGCCAGGCGCTCGTGCAGTCGTTCCAGGACAGCCGGGTCGTCGATGGTGATGGTCGAATCGCTGGGGGGTTCCGTGCCGACGACGAGGACGAATTCGCCACGCGGGGCGGTGGTCGCGTAGCGCTCGCGGGCGGCGGTGACGGTGGTGTGGACGATCTCTTCGTGCAGTTTCGTCAGTTCGCGGGCGATGGCAAGCGGCCGGTCACCGAGGGTCGCTTCGATGTCGTCGAGACAGGCTATGAGCCGGTGCGGCGCTTCGTAAAGGACGAGCGGGTAGGGTAGTTCGCGCAGGACGCTGAGAGTCGCGCGCCGTTCTTGCTTGCGACGTGGGAGAAAGCCGAGGTAGAGGAAACCCTCGGGCGCCAGGGCGGAAACCGGCACGGCGGCGGTCAGTGCGCTTGGCCCCGGTACCGGCGAAACGGAGATGCCGGCAGCCAGCGCGGCCTTGACCAGCGCGAAACCGGGGTCCGATATGCCCGGGGTTCCGGCATCTGAGATGAGCGCGACATCGCCGGTCGCGAGCGTGTCCAGAATCTCAGCAAGGCGACTTCGGGTGCTGTGTTCATGAAAGCTGATTGTCGGCGTTTTGATGTCGAAATGCGTGAGCAGGCGTCCCGAATGGCGCGTATCTTCGGCGGCGATCAGCGACACTTCACGCAGGACGCGCAGCGCCCGCAACGTGATATCCTCCAGGTTGCCGATGGGAGTCGCTACCAGGTAGAGCGTGCCGATGATGCGTCGCCTTTCGCCGGTCCACAGACCTCGGTATACTAGACTGTACGGACACGTACTCGCTCGCCACACATTCTCGGAGTAACAGGAAGAACATGGCTTTGCCGCCGAACGATCCGCCGGTAAACCGCGCGCAGTCGCAATCATTGTATCGGAAGTACCGGCCGACCTCGTTCGATCCGGATGAGTTGGTTGGGCAGGAACATATCACCCGCACGTTGCAAAACGCGATCGCGCTCGATCGTGTGGCGCACGCCTATCTCTTCTGCGGCCCACGCGGCACCGGCAAGACGAGCACGGCACGATTGCTGGCGAAGGCGGTCAACTGCCTCGATCCCGATCCGGCGGCGCGTCCCTGTAATCATTGCGCCGCTTGCGACGCAATCAACTCCGGTGCGGCGGTCGATATCATCGAGATCGACGCCGCCTCGAATCGCGGCATCGATGATATTCGTGATTTGCGCGAGAAGGTGGGCTACGCGCCAGCTCAGTTGCGCGTCAAGTTCTATATCATCGACGAGGCGCATCAACTGACGCCCGCCGCCTTCAACGCCTTCCTCAAGACGCTCGAAGAGCCGCCGCCGCACGTCAAGTTCGTGTTGGCGACGACTGAGGCGGACAAACTGCTCGACACGGTCGCGTCGCGTTGCCAGCGTTTCGATTTCCATCGTATTCCGCTGGCGAGCGCGGTCGGACGACTCCGCACGATCTGTGAGCGCGAGGGGCTGGAGGTCGAAGAGGACGCGCTGCAGTTGATTGCGCGGCAGTCGACCGGGAGCTTGCGCGATGCCGAAGGTCTGCTCGATCAGCTGGCGCTCTATCGCGATGCCGAAGGCTCGAGCCTCGTCACGGCCGATGCCGTGCGGCAATTGCTCGGTCTCAGCCGCAACGACCGGATGATCGAACTGGTCGATGCGCTGGCGGCACGCGACGCTGGTGCCGGTCTGCGCCTGATTGCCGACGCGGCCGAAGGTGGCGAGGATGTGCACCAGCTCAATCGCCAGTTCGTCGGCTACCTGCGCCTGCTGCTGCATCTGCGTGCCGGTGGGCGGGACGCAGATGCGGACGACGAAGCACGCCGCCAGGCCGATCTCTTCACGTTGCACGATCTGGTGCGCTTCACCCAGGCGTTCAGCTCGATCGAAGGCGCCATCAACCGCGGCTCGTTCGCCCAGCTCCCGCTCGAAATCGCGTTTGTCGAGGCAGTCCTGCCGCCGCCGGTGAGTTCGTCTGCCGCTTCTCCGGCACCGATGCAGTCCGTGTCGCCACCGAGCGTGCAACCTGAGCCGCGCGGGCCCGCTCAAGCCCGGAGCGCTGAACCACCGCGTTCGGCGCCGAGCTACGACGCACCGCCGCCACCGACGCCGATCCGCTCGCCAAATCGTCAGGGAAGTTCGATCAACCTACCGCCCGTGTCGGATGACGAACGTGTACCCGCGCGTCCGGTCGCGCCATCAACGCCAGTTACACCACCGGCGCCCGGCAGCCCGGCGCTCGAACGGCTCGTCGCCAGCTGGACGCAGATCCGGCGCGATGTGAAGTCGTCGAATGCGCGCATCGCCGCCCTGCTCGCCTCGGCCGACCCGACCGTTGTGCGCGAAACGGAGATCGTGCTCGTCTCGCCCTACGAGTTCCACCGGAACAAATTGAATGAGGATGGCGCGCGCCGCGTGGTCGAGGACGTCATCTCGCGCCACATGGGCGGCACCTACCAGCTGATCTGTGTCGATCCGAGCGATAGTCGCTCCCAGGCGCGTCCGACCGCCGTCGTCACGAGCGAGCCGCCTGCCACCAGCAACGGGAATCATGTCGAGCCGTTCGAGCCGGCACCAGCACAAGAACCCGCTCCCGCTCCGTCCGAGGATCCGCGACTCCGCGCCGCAAAGGCGATCTTCGACGCGAGCGAGGACGATTCCGACATCTAACGCGGGAACCGTTGTGCTTTACGCGTGTCAGCCGGGCGTGGTCGTCAGCGTCAAGCGTTGCCACCGACCAGTGCCAGAAATTCGCTCGGGTCGACATGCAGGCCGAGTTGGTGATGCGGCGGCAACGCCGAGCGCTCGAATCGACGACGTTGCGTGAGCGCGCTCATGTCGATGATCGACTCGATCGAGCGTGCGCCGTGCACATAGCTGCCGATGTCGAGTAAAGCGCACAAGACGCCCGGGTCGATCTCCAGTCGTTCGCCACGTACCAATTGCGGTGCCTTCGTCGTCAGCAACGCACGAAGGAGGAGCGCGCGCCGGAGCACGTAGGTTCGGTCGGCGTCGCTTACCGGATTCGGGCCGAGAATATCGACGAAACCGCGGAGGCGACTCAGAAAGTCGGTGGCTTTCGCCGCCGGCATTTCCATCGCGTGCTCTTTGAAGCGAGCCATCGTCTCGTGGGTGCCCCCGGCAAAAATGAAGATCGCCGGGCCAATGGGCCGTACGGCCGGGCCATCCTGAAACAGACCATCCTGCATGGGCGCTAGGAACTGCGCCAGCCAGCCAAGCTCGCGCTCACTCGTCGCGGCGTCGAATTCGTCCCAAAAAACGAGCGGAAGTGCCTGTTCCACGACCGCGTCGCGTACTCGGTGCAGGGCATGATGCAGGTCGTCGACTGAGTTGAACTGCGAAAGATTGAATTCGAGATTCGCGGTCTTGGCGTCGCGTCCGGCCAGCTGTCGTACCATCTGCTTGATCGCAAACGATTTGCCCGCACCGGGAGGGCCGAAGACCGCGAGGCTCAGCGGCCGCCTTGGCCGTTCTTGATTCAGGTATTCGCGCATAATACTTCGCACGCTGCGCATGCTCTCGATCTCCGTCCGATCGACGGACGCCCAGTAGCCCATGCGCTCGATCGGTAGACCCTGGCAGGCTTCGGCGTCGCCATCGGTCACAATGCGCGCGGCGAGCGCTCGGTAATCCTCACTGATCGCGGTGCGCAGTATTTGCCACTCCGGATCTCCGGCAACCGCAATGCTCTCGAAGGTGTCATTGAGCGTGCGCCGCGACAGTTCGCGGGCGATCAGGTTGATCGGGAAGCTCAATCCGTGTTGTGGTGATCGCACATCTATTTCGAACCCGTGCTCGTGCGTCAAGCGAGCCGCGGCGAGCCCCCGCCTGGTCGCCTGCACCCAGTCAGGTTGTATAGGGCAGTGCATGACGCTCAGGGCGAGCGCTGAGACGATACAGGTGCCGAGGCCAACCGGGATACCCGGATGCTTCTGCTCCCAATCGTCCTCCTGGTGTAACGGATCGAAGACGAGCGTCGCGCCGCCACCGCGCTCAACGATGACGACCCCACTCATGCCCACCGAGACGATCACCCGGGCGGCATGGAGCAGTTCTAGTCGGTTGCCAACCGCTGACGCGATATCCTGACTCATGCGCTCCCAGGAGAGCGGCTGCCCAACCGGCGCGTACTCCTTGCGCAGATCGCCGACCGAACAATAGACCGTGAGAACATCCGCATAATGCCGGGTCAGATGCTCCCAAAGTGGCCCACTGGCAAGTGGATTCGACATCTTCAAGATGACCTGGTCGATCGGCTCGGCGGACGCGAGCTGTGCCGGCCAGCGGCCGGGGTCATCGCGAAACCCGAAGTTGGCGTCGTCAATGATGAGACAATCGAAAGCGTCGGTCGTATCGGTGGTGGCACGGTCCGACCAAGTGGCCGGTTCGACGCCCAGGAACCGGCCCATACGCCAGGTCAAAGTCGCGTCACCAATTCGTCGAGGATGCCGTTCCCAGCTGGCGAAGGTCCGATTCACCGCCGTATTGCTCGGATTCTCCAGCATTTCCACCGTCAACTCCGGGCCATCGACTCGCGGAACCTCCGGTACGGTTTCCGGGGTGGATAGTCCGGTGGCTGCGCACAGTAGCTCGGTCAAGAGCGTGGCGCCGCCGGGTTGGGCGACGATGTGGGCCGTGTCGCGTGCCTCCCAGAGATACGTTATGTGCAACGTTGACTGAGGCTGTAGGGTTATTGCCCAGTCGACGGTCGTATCTCCACACACATGAATATGCATTGGCTCAGCTTTCTGCGTTTGAATACGACTACGTCGCCAATTACCTCGTGTCGTAGTCTACGAGCGCGGTAGAATCCAGGCAACAGACATTAAGATGCGCAACTCTCCGGCTGGCCGTGTGGAACCCCATTGAGGTGTGGTTGGAAGCGATGGCGACCCTAGACGAGTTCGCGGGAAACAGAGTCCTGTGTGTTGGCGTCACCGGCCATCGCTGTGGTCGACTGTCGCGGATGGACGAACCGCGGCTGCGCCAGCGGCTGCACGACATATTTTCCTGGATCATCGTCCATCGAACGACCCCGGAATCGATGGCGCGGTTTGGCCTGAAAGAGACGGCAGAGCCATTCAGCGCGGTCGCCCTCCTCTCCGCCCTGGCCGAAGGGGCCGATCAGATCGCGGCGGAGGAAGCGTTGCGACTTGACTGCATCCTATTGTGCGCCCTACCGTTTGCTCGCACCGAATACGAAGCTGATTTCTCGACAACGGAAACGCGTAGAGCCTACCACGCGTTACTCGCGCAGGCCGCAGTGGTTGAAGAACTCCAGGGCACTCGTGCCAACGAGGAAGCGGCGTATGCCGATGTTGGACATCACGTTGTGGCGTGCTCCGACGTGTTGCTGGCGATCTGGGATGGCGATGGTGCACAGGGCCCTGGCGGTACCGCCTCGATCGTCGCAGCAGCGCTGGAATGTGAACGGTCGGTGATCTGGCTCGATGCCCGTTCACCGCACCGGGTTCATCTGCTTACGGACTCCAGGCAGCCTTCGCCGGTCGATATCACTGATTTGTTTCCGCAAACGGTTGACACCTGATCTCGTCAGACCGTCCGACATGGACGGGGAGGAGCGGACCGGTGGCAGAGCCAACGCAAAGCGGCGGATCTCCGGATCTTTTCGTCAGCTACGCCAGCCGTGATCGCGAGCGCATTCTGCCGATTGTCGAGCGGCTGGAAGCGGCCGGCGTCAAGGTCTGGATCGATCGCGAGGGTATCTCCGGCGGGGCCAGCTATGCCCTGGAGATCGCCGAAGCTATCGAGCAGACCAAGGCGATCGCCTTGATGTGTTCGGACGCCTCGCTCAGCTCTCGGAACGTGAAGCAGGAGATCGCGCTCGGCTGGCGCTTCGAGAAGCCATACCTGCCACTCTTGTTGGAACCCGTTGAGATCCCGAAGGATGTCGCCTACTGGCTGGAAGCGGCACAGTGGGTGGAAGTGCTCGATCAGCCGGAAGCTGTGTGGTTGCCAAAGCTGACTGCGGCTCTGGCGCGGCTCGGCATTGAGACTCACCGTACCGAGACAGTCACCCACCGCGAGCGGCCGCTGCTGGTTGGCCGGGAACGTGAGCAAGGACTGCTCAGAACGCAACTCGCTGTCATGCGCGAGGGCAAAGGAAGCCTGGTGCTGATCGGCGGAGAGGCAGGCATCGGTAAGACGACGCTGGTCGAGGATCTGACGATCGAGGCCGAGGAGCAGGGATGCCTGGTGCTCTGGGGCCATGCCTATGACCTCTCGGCCACGCCGCCGTATGGTCCGTGGCTGGAGTTGGCCCATAACTACTCGGCAAGCGGCGATCTGCCGCCACTGCCAGCGTTTGTAAGCGATGCCGCGGCCTTGGCCGCGTTAGGTAGCGCCGAACGGCTGATCGCCGAGGTGATTGACTTCTACCTCGCCGTCGCCAGTGTCCAGCCAGTGGTCTTGGTATTGGACGACCTGCACTGGTTCGATCCGGCCTCGCTCGATCTGCTGCGAGCGCTGGCGCGTTCGATCGCGCGCCAGCGCCTGCTGCTATTGGGTACGTTTCGGAGCGACGAGATTCATCGCCATCATCCCCTCTACGACCTGCTTCCGCTGCTGGTCCGTGAAGCACATGCCGTCCGGCTGGATGTCGCGCCACTGAATGATGCGGCGTGTCGCGTTCTGGTTTCGGCACGCTATACCGTCGCAGACACCGATGCGGAACGACTGGCGGGCTACCTGTCTGACCATGCCGAGGGCAACCCGCTCTATGCGAGCGAACTCCTCAACGCATTGGAGCAGGACGGTGTTCTGTCGCCAGCGGGGGGCAGTTGGCAACTGGGCTCGCTGCATGGGGCACGTGTTCCCCGGCTGTTGCGGCAAGTAATCGATACCAGGCTGAAACACCTCGCCCCGGAAACCTACGCTGCGTTGCAAGCCGGGGCGGTGATCGGGCAGGAGGTACCACTCGATCTCTGGCAGGCGGTGACCGGCGCGAGCGACGACGCGCTGATCGCAGCATTGGAGCAGGGGCGTGATGCCCGGGTGCTTGAAGAGACAACCGGTGGTACGGCATGGCGGTTCCGGCATGCCTTGATTCGAGAAGCGTTGTACGAGGATCTGGTGTCGTTGCGGCGGCGGACCCGACACCTGAAGGTTGCCGAAGCATTGGTGGAGGGACCACGCCCTGACCCCGATGCCGTTGCCCACCACTTCCAATTGGCCAATGACGGGCGAGCAGCCGAATGGTTGATACGGTCGGGTGAACGTGCCGCGCTCGGGTATGCCTGGAACACCGGCGCGGAGCGACTCAAGGCGGCGCTCTCGTGGCTGGAACGCGATCCCGCGAAGGTCGAACTGCGGGGCTGGCTGCTGCTGCGGCTGGCGGATATGTTGCACTTCAGCGATCGCCGGTCAAGCCTGCCGTATCTCGAAGAGGCGAGAGCGATTGGCCAGCAACTCGGAAACCGCGCGCTCACAGCGTCTGCACGCTCGCACCTCGGAGCAACGTATGGAGCTACGGGCCAAGTTGCGTCCGGTGTCGCGGAATACGAGGCGGTCTTCGAGTTGGAAGAATCACTCACTGCCGAAGAGTGGCACGAGCTCTATCGCCGGAGCTGGGGCCTGATCGATGCGACCGCGCCGCCGCTGGATAGCTCGGATCCCGCTTCGCGCGAACTGATGATCGCGACGTGTGCGCCGTCGTCCAACCTGCTGTTCTTGCTCGCGGGGATTACCCTTCGCCAGCGGGAAGCAGTTCGTCTCGGCGAGCGTTTCTTGCGTCGTGTCGCCACCGCCGGCAGTGACGATCGTCTGCTCGCATATACGCCGCCGATGAGTGGTGGGTGGATCGTGGGGTTACAGGGGCTCGCGATGTCCAACGCTTTTCTCGGCAGGTTCGAGGAGGCCGATCACCTCTTCGAACGCGCGGATGCACTCCTACGGCGGCTTGGGTCGTATGCGAACGCGATGCATGGAGCCAATCACTGGCTTGGCTTCGTGTGCTTGAAAGTACAACCAGATGATCTGGCGAAGCGCGCGTGGTTGGCGGCAGCCGGACGAGAGTACGCGGAAAAGGCGACCGAGATTTGGTCCGCG
This sequence comes from uncultured Thermomicrobiales bacterium, assembly GCA_937891245.1. Lineage (GTDB taxonomy): Bacteria > Chloroflexota > Chloroflexia > Thermomicrobiales > Thermomicrobiaceae > CALAGB01. Next base: position 15,588 of record CALAGB010000128.1, read on the forward strand.
GAAAGCGTCGTTCGCGATGTCTACGCGTATCCACTGGCGCTGATGGTTGTTGAAGGCCGCTGGAAAGAGGCCCGGCAGCTCGCCGAACGTGGCAGCGCGCGTGCCGGAGCCGAAGCGAACGGGATTATGTTTAATTGTGATATTCACCTTCTCGCCATCGCGGTGAATCAGGGAGATGGGGAAACGGTCTGGCGGTTGACCGAGCGATACGCGCCAGCCGGACCCGAGACCAACCATACTGACGCGTTCGCGACCATGATGGCCACGGCTGGAATCCACGCGGCTCAGCTGTGCCTTGATCAAGATGACCTTTCGCGGGCGAAAACCTGGCTCGCCGCCGTTGAACGGTGGATTACCATCGGTGAGTGGGGGTGGTTTCGCTCCGAAATCCGACTCTTCTGGGCGCGCTATTACGAACTTTCGGGCGACCACGCGCAGGCTCGCCAGCACGCCGAGGAAGCGTTCGCCGAGGCCTCCAATCCCCGCCAGCCGCTGGCCTTGCTTGCCGTCCATCGCTTCCTCGGCAGCCTGGACACAACCGACGGCGCCTTCGAGATCGCGGAGGAGCATCTCCAACAATCGCTTGTACTCGCCGAGGCCTGCGCCGCACCGTTCGAGCACGCTTCGACGTTGCTGGAGATCGCCAAGCTGCGAGCGGCGCAAGGCCGAATCGACGAAGCCAGGACGCTCGTGGGCGAGGTCCGCGCCGTCTGCGAGCCGCTGGGAGCCAGGCCGACGCTGGAGCGCGTGGCGACGCTGGAGCAGCAATTGGTGAGCACGGAGACAGCCGATGCCTGAATCCCCCTACGTCTTCA
>CALAGB010000129.1 GCA_937891245.1 uncultured Thermomicrobiales bacterium
GCAGATTGTCACCGACCAGCGTCTCGACGGTTGTGATTCCCCCGGGATCCTCACCCGCAACGACCTTCTGCAATCGCGGAAGTGCGTACGTCTCGACTGTTGCAGCTTCGTGCTCGATGCCGACCCAACGGCGGCCCATCTTATGCGCAACCGCAGCCGTCGTTCCCGAACCGAGGAAACAGTCCAGAACGATATCACCGGGATTGCTACCAATTTGAATGACGCGTTTGATCAAACGTTCAGGCTTAGGAGTGGCAAACGGTTCAACCTGAGGGAACATCTTTCGCAAATGATCTCGTTTCGCCTCCTGGTTCGACCCGACTTCTGAAGCTGGCCACCACGACCGTGGGACAACACCGGTTTTGATCTCTGAGAGAAATCGCTTGACGACCGGCATTCGATCACCATCCGCACCGAAGTAGATCCGGTTGTCGGCACGCAATCGTTCATACGTATCCTTGGAGAAACGCCAGTAGTTTCCTTCTGGAGGACGGACGACCCGACCTGAAGGAATCGTGATTGGGAACCGCATATTCTCGCTTCCGCTCTTCGCGGTTCCATCAGCGCCTTGCCGCCAAGGTCCTCGTGGATCGTTGTCGGGATTCTGGTATCGAGCGAGTTGAACTTCGCTCCTAGGTAACAGTCCTCTTACTGTCTTCCAGAGACGACGATCCTTCGCAATCACCAGGATGTAATCATGTGACGAGGACATATCGGTGTCGCTCTTTGTTCCCGGATCTTTTTCCCATACGACCGCACCGACGAAGTTCTCACGGCCAAAGATCTCATCCATCATCACCTTGAGATAGGCCTGCTCGCTGTCATCACAGTGGACCCAAACAGAGCCGTCGGGCGACAGAAGCGTTTTAATGCTCAGCAATCGGTCGCGCATCATCGTGAGCCATACGGAGTGTTCGAGTGCATCGTCGTAGTGCAGGAATGATTGTTGGGTGTTGAAGGGTGGGTCGAGGTAGACGAGCTTGACGTTCCCGACGTACTCGCGCGCGAATTCGGGCAGTTCAATCAGGCTCGTAAGGGCGTTGAGGGCGTCGCCTCGGATCAGCAGATTATCTTGAGCCCGATCCGCATCCGATCCAACGTCTCCAACCGTTCCGGCATTGTGGAGCAGCCGAACCTCGGCCACGCGATAATCGGCCGGTGGAACCCACTCATAGCTCCCATCCTCGTGCGCCAAGAGTCGCAGGTCTTTGTTGGTCCAGGTCAGTTCCAGTCGACCGTGATATCCGGGCACAGCCTCTCCTCCCCTCGATGCTGTGGCAAGAGGTGTAATCGGTCAAGTTTGACCGCAAGAACGCAGCACGCGCGTATCCACGTTATACCAGACATCACCGCTTTTGAATGCGGCATCGGTCATGGTTGGTCCGGTGACCTTGTCATGGCACCCCTCTCACCGAGATCATCACTTGCCATGGCCCTCAGACCTCACGAAAGAGGCGTTAGCGAGCCAAATAACGGGCATCGAATTAGACGGTTAAATGAAAAAGGAACGGCCAGAGAACGCGTAGCGTTGGCAATCTGACAACGGCGGCGCAGATTGTGGCTGGAACGGTCGGCCTACGCGACGTGCCGACCGGCTACCCGCCAAGCTCACCTTTT
>CALAGB010000130.1 GCA_937891245.1 uncultured Thermomicrobiales bacterium
CACATTGGGCACCGGATTATCCTGCGCATCGACCGGCACGGGGGTCACCAGTTCCGTGAAGCTGGCGGTACGACCGGAGACCGCGACATCGACGCGCACCGCTGCCACCTTGGACACATTGTCGCGTGGCCCGCTGACGGTTACGTTGTCCGGATCGGTCGTGATCGACGTGATCGAATAATTGGCCGGTAGATCCGAAGGTTGGGTCGTCTTCACTTTGACTCCCGACTTCGATGTGATCTCGTCAAGCGTCACCTGAACACTCTCGGGCGCCACATCGCGCACACGAATTCTGCCCGGAGCGGAGACATTGACGCTGAGTGTCGCGACTCCCGCCTTCTTGACCGAGCTGAGATCGATATCGGCTTCGATGTCACCCGTTTCAAGCGACTGAATCTGACTCTGCGGCCCCTGCAAGCGGATCTCGACGCGCGGCAGATCGCCGACGACCTGTAACGTCTTCGAGGGTTCCTTGACCGTCACCTGAACCGACGGGATGGTGCGTGTGATCTCCGGATCTTTCTCCGCCGTGACCCAGGCCCAGAGCGCGAACGCCAGAATCAGCGCCACGACAGCACGGAGCAGATTCCCGGTGTCGAAGAACCGGCGTATGCTAGTCAGTACTCGAAGGCGTCTTAGCGGCATCATCGCCGATCCGTTCCATCTCGGCCGCGCGATCCGTTCCGTCGGTGCGCGGCCGTGGGTTTCGCGGCCTGTTGCGCTCCTTGGAGCGATCGCCACGGTCAAGTTTGAGTAGTGTACGCAGAATGCGGCGGAGTCTTTCCTGGTCGAGGTCGCGGACCAGCCGGCCGCTGTGGGCGACTGAGATACGGCCGGTCTCTTCGGAAACGATGACGGCGACCGCGTCGGACTCCTCGGAGATGCCGATACCTGCACGGTGACGCGTGCCGAGTTGCCCGCCCGTGACGTTGTCGCTTAATGGGAGGACACAGCCGGCCGCCAGGATGCGATCGTTGCGCACAATCACGGCACCATCATGTAGAGGCGAATTCGGGTAAAAGATGTTGATCAGCAGGTGTCGCGTGAGCGTCGCATCCAGCGGCACGCCCCGATCGGCGTAGTCTTGTAATCCGGTTTCCCGTTCGATAACGACGAGCGCGCCGTACCGCCGGCGAGCCAACTGCACCGTGGCGCGGGTAATTTCGTCGACGCTCTTTTCGAGCTGCGATTCGTTTTGCGACGAAAACGGCGGCCGGAGCCAGGAACCGGTATGCCCCAGTTGTTCCAGGGCGCGTCGCAGCTCCGGTTGGAAGACGATCGGCACTGCGACAATGAGTGCCGGCAGCGTTTGCAGGAGGAGCCAATTGAGTGCGGTCAGGTGAAAGATATTGGCGGCGCCGACGACGGCGATGATCAGAATGGCGAGGCCGCGAATAAGCTGTGTGGCTCTCGTTCCCTGTGCGACCCAAAGAAGCCAGAAGAAAATGAGCGCGACCGAAACAATGTCAATGACAGCACGGAAATCAAGTCGCGTGAATATCCAAGGGAGTTCGGGCATGCTCTCACCGTGACGCTGTTCGCTTCGCCCTCGTTGGCTTTCAAATTGTATCACGCGACCTTGACGGCGCGGCCCGGCGCCGCGTCCTAGGTGGAACGGTCCTTCGCCATCGCTGCCAGCGCCGACTGCTTCGCCTGAACGGCCGGGTCGTCGGGCAAGAGCGTCATCAGGCGGCGATAAACGCGTTCGGCTTGCGCATATTCGCCGACCGATGCGAGAACCTCGCCGAGCTTGTGGTATGCGTTAACCTCTTGCGGCCCCAGCGCGATGATCTGGTGGAGCGCCGCGATCGTGTCGTCGGGGTTGTTTTGCTGTGACGAGATCTCGACAACGCCCCAGAGTTGCTCGATCGCAAGCTGGATCTGTCCGAATTCGATGAACTTGGTCGCGGCCGAATGTCGCACATCCAAATCGTCGGGTCGAATGCGGACCATCAAGCGCAGGATGCTTTCGAGCTTCTTGTAGTCTCCCAGAACAGCGGCGACATCGGCCGCGCGCAGCAACTGTTCGACCGACTCATCAATGCGACCGGCACGTTCGAGAATCTGCGCCTGCGTCCAACGCTCCTGGACCGCTTCCTGCAGTTTCCCGCGCTTCATGTACTCGTCGATCAACCGCGCCCGTAACCGGAGATTGCCCGGAGAGATTTGCAAGAGCGCCTGGACAGTCAATTGCAGCGCTTCGTGCTCCCCTCGCTGCTCGTGCTGGCGCAGCATCTCTTCGAGCTGGGCGATGGCAATTTCGCGCTTGCCGCTGCGCGCGAGGGCATCTGCGTAGGCTCGCACCAGGTCCTGTCGATCAGGCGCGAGGCTGGACAGGCGTTCGAGCAAGGTGGTGGCTTCGCCTGCTTCCCCACTCTGCTGCAGCGCTCCGGCGACGGCTTTGCCAACCGAAAACATGTCGTACGGGGTACGAAGCACCGGACAATTTCGGGCGAACTCGGCGACTTCAGGCTGTTCGAAGAGGCGAATCGCCTCGCGTAATGATTCGTTGGCCGAGATGCCATCCCCGAACGCCAGCGCCGCGCGGGCGCTCGCGACGGCCGCCACGTAGGCCGTATTCGGCTCAGCCGGACGCACTGATTGCAGCAGCAGGCGCGCCGCAGTCGGGTTGCCGGCCTGAATTTCGAGCACACCTTGATGGACGACGAACGTCTCATTCGGGGGCTGTACGACGATGATCTGCCGGAGCAAGTCTTGTGCTGCCGCCGGATCGACCTGGCCCGCTTGAACTCCATTGAGCAGCTGCGCCAGGACGTCCCACTGGCGCGGCGAATTCGCCGCACATTCGAGGACGAGCCGGATGATGTGTGCACGAAGATCGACGCTATTCTCCGGCAGTGCGGCCGCGATCACTTCCAGTTCGGACCATCGCCCGGTCCGCATCATCTCCCGCGTCAGCGCGAAGGCAGCATCGAGGTTGTCGGGCCGGATTTCAAGCCAACTCTGCGCAAGTTCGGCCGCAAGATGAGGATCGGTTTGCAGCGTCGCGGCCGAAATCGCCGCAGGCATATAGCGGTCGATGAGGTCGATGCGCCGGGCGGCGAGCGCTGAGCGTGCCAACTGGATGACGCTCTCATCGGTCGGTTGCGCATGCAACAGAATGCGCTCGATTTCGACCATAAGCGACGACCCGTCCGCCGCTTCCTGCGACGCCTTGATAGCGGAGACGATCTGCGTCGCCGAATCAGGCCGCCCGGTCGCCAGTAAGATTTCCGCCTGACGGACGAATAGACCAATGCAACTTGGAGCTTCGATCTCCGCCAGAAGTGTCAGATCTAGCGCGCTCTCGAACCGACTACCGACGATTTCGCGATCCGCATCCATCACGATTCGAGCGATGCTGCTGGGAACGGGAAAGAAGCTGGCGAGCGGTTGATCGACAACGAACGTGCCGAGTTGCAGCCGCGGAGCGTCGATGTGCACTTCTCGCTCCGGTATCGACGGAGACGTTTCATCGGTTTCGCTTGGGAAACGGACCCGATTGGCGATCGCCCGCGTCGCTGAATTCGGCATGTGTTGCCCTCGCCTGATGGCGGTTGCGCCCGCCCGTCCGTAGCTGGTCATCCTGGCCCTGCCCGCACCGTACGAACGGGCGGACCTTCGCTCAAGTTGACCTGAGTATACGAACTCGCTTGCGGAGCCGAGATAGTACCAAAGTTCAGAAGTTGTGGGAGAAATTGCCCGTGGCGCCGGCGCGTGCTGCACCGCCGGCGGCGTCTAGCGTGGGCGCGATTTCCGAGATCGGCGCTCGCGATAGTCCTTGGCGTCGATATAGAGATGCGTGCAGATCGCGCTGTCTTTCAGTCGTGAGGCGATGCGCGGATCCATCCGATCGAGGTCACGGTTTGTCGTAATGATCGTCGCTTTGCGCTGGTTGTAACGGTAGTTGATGATCTGAAAGAGCTTTTCCGTCGCCCAGGGAGTGGAGTTTTCGGTGCCAAGATCGTCGAGCACGAGCAGGCTCGCGTCGCGAATCTCATTGAAGCGGTTGCCATACGAAAGCCCCTGATCGGGGGCGAAGGCCGCACGCAAATAGTCAAGCAGATCAGGGACGACGGTAAACAACGGAAAGGTGACCTGGCTCTGCGCGACATAATTTGCGATCGCTGCTGCCAGATGCGTCTTGCCGCAACCGAAGGAGCCGGTCAACATCAACCAGCCATCGGGATTCTGGGCATAATCAAGGCAGATCTCGTACGCGCGACGGACTCCCTGGACATTGGCATCAAACGTCTCGAACGTCCAATCTTCGAGGATGCCGAGGCCGCTCAATTCACCGTAATCCTGACTTCGACGTGCCGCCACGGCGCTGCGCCGGCAATCGCAATCGATCGCTTTACCGAAGAGGGGATGATTGATCGGGACGTCGAGCCGGTAGTAACCGGCACCTCCGCAGATCGGACAGCTAGTCTCCCCGGCGGAAGAGGGACGAGTACTTGCCATGGAGGTATTTCTCGGGTTGGACGAATCCTGAAGCGCCTTGATTTCGCCGATCTGTTTCATCTCCGCGCCCCTCGGTTTCCCAACGCTGCAATATTCGCTGAATATAACGCCAATTGCGACGATTCAAGCTTACTGCTTCCCCGATCGCGTCTTCAATCCAGCGCTCGGGATACAACTCGATTGCCTCGATCAACTGATCGGCGATCAATGGTGTAAGCATACCGATATTTTGTTCGTACAGTCGAAACACATTCGGACGTTCGATGGCAACACGAGGCTCACGCACCGCCGGCGATGAACGAAAGGGAAAAGGCGCTCCACCACTGATGATGGTGTTGAGGCGTGCCACGTTCTCCGCCTCTTTGGGCATGAGCCAGAACGAACTCTGGTCATTTTCTTCGACGCAGATTCGGACGATCGCATCGTGAGCGACGAGCAGGTCAATACCGCGTCGAACCTCACCGACCGGTGGTCTGGTCGTCGCGGTCCAGCGCAATCCGTCGAGCAACCGACGATCAGAGAAGAGCTCATCTTCGGCGACGTACTGCTCGGCCTCGTCGAGCGTCGCTGCGCGCTCGTAGATCGTCAGCAGCACTTTGAGCGCCGCGATGTCTCGAATACGCGCGAGATGCCGTTCAAAGAATGAACGCGGTACAGGGATCGGCTGATCCCGCTCAGATCGACGACGGTTCATTTGTCCCCAAATCGGAAGGCAGAGTCTATCCCTGTGGCTCGAGATAGAGTTCCAGGTCGGCAAACCGGGCAGTTCGTTCGAAGAAGCGTAGGTTCACCGTACCAACCGGACCATTTCGGTGCTTGGCGATGATAACCTCGGCGAGACCCTTCTTCTCCGTCTCCTTGTCATAAACTTCTTCTCGATAAATAAACATAACAATGTCGGCATCCTGTTCGATACTGCCGCTCTCTCGCAAGTCCGACAGCATGGGGCGGTGGTCGGTGCGGCTTTCGACGGCACGGGAGAGCTGGGAGAGCGCCAGAACCGGTATGTTCAGTTCTCGGGCCAAACCCTTCAGGCTCCGTGAAATCTCGGAGATCTCTTGCACGCGATTCTCGGTGCGCCGCCCGGAGAGGAGCTGGAGATAGTCGATGATGATCAAATCGAGTCCGCGTTCGGCAAAGAGGCGTCGCGCCTTGCTGCGGACCTCCATGATCGAAATACCCGGTGTGTCGTCGATATAGACGTTCGCTTCGGCGAGGCGGCCAAAGGCACGAGAAATCTGATCCCACTCGCTGTCATCGATGAGTCCCATGCGCAGCCGATGTGAGTCGACGCCGGTTTCCATCGAGAGCAGGCGTTGCACCATCTGTTCGGCAGACATTTCGAGGCTGAAGATGCCGACGGTCTTGCCGTGTTTGACCGCGGCGTTGTGCGTGATGCCGAGTTGCAAGGCCGACTTTCCGACCGAAGGACGCGCCGCCAGGATGATGAGGTCGGAGCGCTGGAAGCCGCCGGTCAGCTTATCCATATCGGCGTATCCGGTCGGCACCCCGACGACGTCGCCGCGATGCTGCTGGATCGTATCGAGCTTATCGAAATACGTTTCGAGAACTTCGCCGATGCCGACAAAATCACGCACCGTGCGCAGTTGGGACACGCCGAAGATGGCGCGTTCCGACCGATCGAGCGCCTCTTCGACCTCGATTGAATCGTCGTAGCCGATGTTAATGATCGAAGCACCAGCATCGATCAAGCGACGCAGCGTGGCCGTGCGCTCGACGATGCGGCCGTAGTACTCGATGTGTACCGCAGTTGGGACGGTGTTGATTAGATCGGTGAGATAGGGGATGCCACCGACATCCTGCAGCCGGTCGCGTCGCGTCAGTTCGTCGACGACGGTAACGAAGTCCGGCGGAACGCGGCGATTGTAGAGATCGAGAATCGCCTCGTAGATCAGTCCATTGCCGCTGCTGTAGAAATCACCCGGCTTGAGAAATGAGGCGATACGGATGACCGCGTCGCGGTCGATCAGCAAGCTTCCGAGGACTGATTGCTCAGCCTCCAAATTACTGGGCGGAAGCTTTTCTAGCGTTTCGACCATTGACGCGGTCCCCTGGGTATGCGGCTTAAGCTTCGGTTACGTCTTCAGCGGCTTCGTCGGACGCGGCGTCGACCGTCGCCGCAGAATTCTCTTCAACGTCCGGCTCTTCGACCTGTTCCCCGACGACGGACACCGTGACGACCGGCCGGAGCTTGCCGACGAGATGCACCGTGACCTGATGGTCGCCGATGGAGCGGATCGGCTCGTCGAGCAGCACTTTGCGGCGATCGATCTCCTGCCCCACGGCGGCCGAGATCTTCTCGGCGACGTCGGCGGATGTAATCGAGCCGTAGAGGCGTCCCTGCTCGCCGACGCGGGCGTTGATGGCAACGCGCAAACCGTCGATGTTTTCGGCCAACGATTTCTGCGCTTCTTCTTCGCGCTCAACTTTGCGCTGAATCGAACGCAAACGCTGCTCGGCGTTTTTCAGCCTACCGGTGGTCGCCTCGGTCGCCAATCCCTGCGGAATGAGGTAATTGCGCGCGAAGCCATCTTTGACGGTCTGAATGCTGCCGGCGTCCCCGAGCTTGGGCACATCCTGATTGAGGATGACCTTCATTCTGTGATTGCCTTTCTTGTTCGCTTCGCCGGCCGTCACAGTTGGTTTCACCGGCGCCAAAATTGGCGTTCGCATGCACGAACGCCGGTTCCCGCAATAATACTACACCGCTGACGAACGGTCAGCGACCGCGCACCGGTGGTGGGTTACGACCGGCAAATTCGCCGCCGCAGAAGTTCGTAGAGCGCGATCGAACCGGCAACGGCGGCATTGAGCGATTCGATACGCCCATTCATCGGCAGATCGATGACGGCGTCGCAGTGGGCGAGGAGTGCAGTACCGATGCCGCGGCCCTCTGAGCCGATCAGCAGGGCGGTCGGTTCCGGGATATCCGCAGTGAAGAGCATGCTCGCTTCTGGAGATGATTCGAGGGCGCTAATCCAGTATCCGGCAGCTTTGATCGCCTCCGCCGCGCGTGAGAGGTTGGTCACTTGTGCGATGGCGAGATGCTCGACCGCGCCAGATGAGGCGTTGACGACCGCCGGTGTCACGCTGGCCGCGCGGCGATCCGGCAAGACGAAGCCGGCGACGCCGGTTGCTTCAGCCGTGCGAAAGAGTGTCCCAAGATTTTGCGGGTCTTGCACATGATCAAGCATCACGATCGGGCGTCGTTCAGCATCCTCCAGAACGGCGGACAGTGGCACGTACGGATAAGCGCTGGTTTCAAGGACCACACCCTGGTGATTGACGGAACCCGCTAATCGCTCCAGCTCATTCACCTTTAGGCGGATGATTGGAACGTTGGCGGCGCGCGCCTCGGACAGGAGCATACCGACACGCTCCTGTCGCTCGGCGCCGTCGGCGACATACAGCTTCTGATGGGTGCGAGAGCCGCGCAACGCCTCGATGACCGCGTTTCGACCGTACAGAAATTCGCTGCGCGTGGTTCTCGGCATTGCTATCCCTTTCTCCACTCGGTCCCGGCCGGCGTATCTTCGAGACG
>CALAGB010000131.1 GCA_937891245.1 uncultured Thermomicrobiales bacterium
TTCGTCCCAATCTCGACGACAAGCATGTCGAACCGCGCCAACTGGTCCGCTTCTTCCCCGAATATGGTCTACGGGCCGATCTCTATGAAGGCGGCTCGATCGAGATGGTTAAGCGCCTGGTCGCTGCCGGTTTTCCGGTGGTGACGCCGCAATGGCTCGATTTCAAGGCGGATGCCATCGGTCACTATCGCGTGGTTCGTGGCTACGACGACACGCGCGGCGGTTTTCTGGTCAATGATTCGATGATTGGCGCCGATGTCTTTCTTTCGTACGACGATTTCGAGCGCCTCTGGCGCGCCTTCAATTACCGCTATCTCCCGGTTTACCGGCCCGACGATCGATCCCGGATCGAGCAGATCATCGGCGGAGATATCGACCAGAAGGCGAACCTTCAACGCACGCTGGCGCTTTTCAGCGAGCTCGCGGCGCAGCATCCGGACGACGCCTACTACCGCTTCTCAATCGGCACGAGTTTCTTCGAACTCGGCAATTACGCTGACGCGGTAGCCGCCTATGAGAAGGCGGCCGCACTTGGACTTCCCTCGAAGATGCTCTGGTATCAGTTTTGGCCGGTCGCGGCCTACAATGAGGTCGGGAGGCACGAGCAGGCGCTCGAACTCGCATCGGTGCAGATCGCGTCCGCTGGAACGTTCGGCGAGATGCGTTTCGAACGGGGTCGCGCCTACGAAGCGCTCGGTAAGCAAGACCTAGCGCTGGCGGAGTATCGACGCGCGCTGATCGATGACGCCAATCTCCAGAGCGCGCAGAATACGATTACGCGTCTCGGAGGTTGAACCAGCAACGCAGGTGAGATCGTCGGACAATCCGACGACGGAATTCCGTGGAGGAGTATGAGTACGAACTATCTCTTCATCAACGGTCACATTATGACCGGCGAACTCGGCCAAAAACCAGTGTCCGCGGTCGCCGTGAGCCAGGGGCGGATTGTCGCGGTCGGCGACGAAGTGGATGTTCGAGCCTCGATAGGTCCGGGAACCGAAGTTATCGACCTCAAGGGTCGAACGATGGCGCCGGGATTCTATGACGCACACTGTCACCCGATGGGCGTCGGTTTCGCGCTACAAGAGGTGAACGCAGCGACACCGCCCAATCGGACGATCGCGGACATTGTCGGCCGCATCTCCGAGCGGGTGCGCACGTCAGCACCGGGCGACTGGATTATCGCCAGCGGCTACGACGACGCACGACTTGCTGAAAATCGTCACCCCACACGTCAAGACCTCGATCCGATCTCGCCGGACAACCCCGTCGTCGTTCTGCGCGCGTGCCACCATATCGCGGCGGTCAACAGCAAGGCGCTGGTGCTGGCCGGCATCACCCGCGACACGCCCGATCCGGAGGGCGGCACCATCGATCGTGATGAGCATGGTGAGCCAACCGGCGTCATTCGAGAAGCGGCGCTCAGCATGGGACGGGCTGCCATCGCCGAGCCAACAACCGAGATGATTCAGGAGGCGTTGCGACTCGCCGGACAGCAATACCTCTCCATGGGCGTCACGAGCGTCGCCGAGGCGGGGATCCGTCGCCCCGAGGAGTTCCATGCCTATCAGGGTCTGGCCGAAACGGGCGAACTGCCGGTTCGCACGTACCTCATGATGATGATCGACGAGACGCTCGGGCCACTGGAGCAGCTCGGTATTCGGACTGGCTTCGGTGACAACCGGCTCCGCATCGGCCCGGCCAAGATCTTCCTCGACGGCAGCATCGGCGGTCGTACGGCGCGCATGTCGCAGCCGTATGAGGATCAAGACGATAATCTCGGTCTCTGGATGCAAGAGCCGCAACTGATGAAGAACAAGCTGAAGGCGGCGCACAAGGCCGGCTTCCAGTGCTGCGCCCACGCCATCGGTGACGCCGCCATCGAACTGCTGATCGAGGCGTTCGAGGAAGCCTTGCGGGAAGATCCGCGTCCAAACTCGCGCCATCGGATCGAGCACAGCAGCATCTTACGGCCTGACCTGATCGATCGCATCGCCAAGATCGGCGCAATTCCGGTGCCGGGTACCAGCTTCCTCTACGCGTTCAAGAACGCCTACGTCCAGAATCTCGGGATGGACCGCATCCGCTACGCTTACGCCATGCGGACCTTTTTCGAGCGCGGCATCGTCGCACCGGCCAGCACCGACGCGCCGGTCGTCTCAACCAGCGCCATGATCGGCCTTCAGACGATGGTGACCC
>CALAGB010000132.1 GCA_937891245.1 uncultured Thermomicrobiales bacterium
CCATCTCCGAGCCTTGATCCCACGTCACCGATCGGCGCAGCTGCTCGGGCAGCACGTCGGCCAAGATATGCGCGATGCCGACTTCGCGAGCGATCGCATCCGCAGTCGCCCGATTGTCGCCGGTCAGCATCCATACCTCGAGGCCCAACGCCCTGAGTTCTTCGATCGCGTCGGGCGACTCGGGCTTGAGCGTGTCCTCCACCGCGATGACGCCATCCGGGTGTCCATCGACGGCCAGATACATCGGGGTGGCTCCGCCGCGCGCCAGCTCCGCGCCACGCTCCGATAGTCCGTTGAGGCTGATGCCTTGTTGTCGCATCAGCGCGGCATTCCCGATGGCGAGGTCTTGACCGGCAATGCGCGCCACGATGCCCTGCCCGGTGACTGATTGGAATCGTTCAGCATTCGCCAACGCCAACCCTAGATCGTGTGCACGGGCGACGATCGCCTCCCCGAGTGGGTGTTCGGAACCGGTCTCCGCCGCGGCGGCCAACGCCAGCAGTTCATCCTCAGACCGCCCGTTGACGCTTATGACCCGCGTTACCGCCGGTTTGCCACGGGTCAGTGTGCCTGTCTTGTCGAGGACGATCGTGTCGATCTTGCGCGCTTGCTCCAGCGCGTCGCCGCCACGGATGAGGATGCCATGCTCAGCGGCCTTGCCGGTCCCGACCATGATCGCCGTCGGAGTGGCCAGACCGAGCGCGCACGGGCAGGCAATGATCAGGACGGAGATCGCTGCGGTGAGCGCTAGGGTCACCGTCGGTTCAAAGACGAGCCAGCCAATGAAGGTGAGCCCCGCCAGCATCAGGATCACCGGCACAAAGTAGCTGGCGATCGTATCGGCCAGCCGCTGCATCGGCGCCTTGGAACCTTGCGCGTCCTTCACCAGGCGAACGATCTGGGCCAGCGTCGTATCCCGACCGACCTTGGTCGCACGGAAGACAAAGCTGCCGGTCTTATTGAGCGTCGCACCGATGATCGGGTCCCCGGACGTTTTCTCCACCGGTAAGCTCTCGCCGGTCAACATGCTTTCGTCAACGGCGGAAGCGCCCTCGACGATGATGCCGTCGACCGGGACTTTCTCGCCGGGGCGGACACGCACCAGATCACCAACGCCCACCGTCTCGACCAGAATATCGATCTCAAGGCCGTCGCGGATGACTCTCGCGGTCTTCGCTTGCAGCCCCATGAGCGCTTTGATCGCGGTGCCCATCTGCTTCTTTGCCCGCGCCTCCATCCAACGGCCGAGCAGAATCAGCGCGATGATGATAACGGCGCTCTCGTAATACAGGTGGTAGGGGAAGCCCCAGCGCTGGGCAAGCGACGGCCAGAGCGTGACAAAGGCGCTATAGCCACAGGCGAAGCTCGTGCCGACGGCGACCAACGTGTTTATGTTCGTGCTGCCGTGCTTCGCTCCGGCCCAGGCAGCCTGATAGAAGATTCGACCGGCCCAGAACTGGATGATTGTCGCCGCGATAAGGAGAAACGGGTCGAGCACCAACGGGTCGATGTGCAGCGACAGATACATCAGCGCCATCATCGCCAGGCCGACCGTTAGGCTGACCAGCGACTTGCGCTTCATCTCGTCGAGATCTCGTTGCCGCTGTTACTCGTGTTGGTCTACCGGCTCCGCTGACTGTACGACCTGGGCTGATACAGCGGTTGGTTCTGCGGCGAGTGCACCTCGCATCGTCCCAACCCGATAGCCGGCCTTCTTGACCGCACCGTGCAACTGGGACAGCCCCACCACCGAGCCATCGAAAATGACTCGCGCCCGCTCGGTCGCGAGATTCACGCTTGCATCCTGAACGCCTGGCACTTTGGCAAGCGATTTCTCGACCCGCCGCACGCAGGAAGCACAGGTCATCCCCTCGATCGGCAGCATTGCTTCACTTGGGCCGCCATCCGCCGCGATCGGCAGGGTGGAAGACACAGACGACGGGCTGCTCACCGGCATGGCCTCGACGCTATAATCAGCCTTCGCGACCGAACCACGCAGTTGGTCGAGCGTGTCGACGGCCGGATCATGGGTGACCTTCACCTTTTCTGTCGCGAGATTCACGCTCGCCTCGCGTACGCCTGGAACCTTCCCGAGCGACTTCTCAACGCGTCGCACGTACGAAGCGCAGGTCATCCCGATCACCGGAAAGGTGATCTCCTCCTCGGTTGCATTCGTTTCCATTTCCTGGTCCGCGACGGTCGCGGCATTACCTGTCTCTAAACTCATCTGGTCCCACCCCCGGACGTGCCAAGGAATCCCATCGTGAGGCTCGAATGCGATCGAGCTCGGTCAAAACTGACTAGCGGCGCATCGCCTTCCCGAGCACCGTCATCAGTTCACTTATCGCCTCATCGCCGCGCTGATCCCGAATAGCGTCGGTCACACAGCCGCGAACGTGCTCCTCTAGTACCCCGTTACTCCTGAACTGACGGATACAACCGCTTGAGTTTGATCCGTGCATCCGTGGTGGTGAACCGCCAATCGATCCGTACGTTGGCGCGATTGCGGGCGGCCTCCCAGGCCGCCCCCTCGTCCGCCAGCTCCACCCCGTCGGGCAGGCGCCGATCCAGACATTGCCGACTGAGCACACTCAGTTCGATCTCGGCCATATTCAGCCAACTTCCATGCTTGGGGGTGTAATGGATCTCCAGTTTGTCGGTCAGGCGTTTGGCCTCATCCGGCGGGAACGTCGCGTAGAGCGAGGCGGGCGTATGGGTATTGAGATTATCGAGCACCAAGACGATCCGTTCCGCCTCGGGATAGTGGACGGCGACCAGGTCTTTGATCTGCTGCGCGAAGTCCACCGTGGTGCGGCGGTCGGTCACCGTGACGTGCCGTCGACCGGCCAGTGGTTCACCCACCATAAAGCAATTGCACACCCCGCCGCGCACATATTCCGCATCCTGCCGTCGGGATTGACCGGATTGGGTCGGGAGCGGCGGTCGCGCCTCACGCAACACCTGGGTCGACACTTCATCGAAGCAGACCTGGGGGAACCGGGGATCATAGGGACGGGTATAGACCTCCAGCACATCTTCCATGCGCCAGACAAAGGCGGCATTGGCCTGGGGAGGAATGCTCCATTGGCGCTTCTGCCAAGGCTTTAGCTCGTTTTTTTGAGCGTGCGCCGCACCGTCTGATAGGAAATGGCCTCCACCACCTCCAACTCGACCAACGTGTCGGCGAGCAGACGCAAGGTCCAGCGCGCCTGGCCCGCCGGCGGATCGCTGCAGGTCAGCGCTATCAGGTGGGCTTCCTGCGCGCCATCGAGTGTGCGCTGATAGACGCGGCGGGGTGCCCGCCGGTTGAGCGCGGCCTCCATCCCATCGCACACCGCCTGTTTGCGGACCCGCGCAATCGTCGATTGGCTGACGTCGACCGCGTCGGCAATCGCCTGGTCGGCCCAACCTGGACCGTCCGGTTCCCGATCGGCTTTGAGCAGAATCCGCGCGTGCATCAACATCCGCGCGGATGCCGTTCCCGAGGCGATCAACTGCTGCAGGTGGCGGCGTTCCTCGGTGGTAAGGTGGACGGGATACTGTTGGTTCATTCTCCAACCCTACCATCGCCTCACCTCCCCCTCAATTCACGCGTCACGATGTACTAGTCGCGCATCTGCTCTTGCGGCTCGACACCATCACGGAGCTGGTGGAGGCCGAGCGGCTCCAGGAGGCGGGAGCAGAGCTCAAGCGCTTACACGGGATTGCCGACGAAATCTACGAGGATATCGGTGAGTCCATTACCGGGCTGCGCACCAACCTGCGGGAACGCGGGTTAATCTGCGCACTCCAGGATTATGTGGACCAGTTTGATGAGCGCAATGAGATTCCCACCAGCCTCCGAACGGATGACGCGGCCGACCAGCTCTTACCGCTCGCAGCGCTCCACCTCTTCAGGTTCATCCAGGAAGCCCTGACCAATGTTCGCAAGCATGCCAGGGCAAGGGAGGTCATTGTCACGTTCACTTCCGAGGGGCCGGATCATCTCAGGGTTGTTAATACCGACGATGGGCAGGGTTTTATCCCGGGCCCCCAGAGGGAGGGAAAGGCGCGGCCGCTGGGCCCGACGAGTATGCGGGAGCGGATCGAGTCCCTCGGCGGCACCGTCCACGTAAATAGTCAGCCCGGTTCAGGCACACAAATTACTGCCACCATCCCCATTCCACGAACGAGAAAGGAGAGCGGGAATGCAGCCCTTGCGACTCGTCCTGGTTGACGACCATGCGCTCTTTCGTGAGGGGCTCATCTCTCTCCTCTCTTTTCAGGACGATTTCACCGTTGTTGGAGAGGCCGAGGACGCCGAGGGCGCACTCTCTCAAGCGCGTGCGCTTGAGCCGGACATCGTGCTGATGGACATCGAACTCCCAGGAGAGGATGGTGTTACCGCGACCCAGCGGCTGACGATGGAAATACCAGCCGTCACCGTTGTGATGTTGACAGTGCACGGCGACAGTCAGACGCTCTTCGAGGCTATCAAGGCTGGGGCGCAAGGTTACCTGATCAAGAATGTGCGGTCTCGTGAGCTTCTGGAGCAGCTCAGCGGATTGGCGCGAGGCGAGGCTGCGATCTCGCGTCGCATAGATACTCGGATCTTGGAAGAGATTCGAGGTCAAACTGACCCATTCGGGCCCGACGAAAAGCTCACTGCGCGAGAGATGGAAGTGCTGGAGCTGGTGACGGCCCGACTGTCCAACGCCGAGATCACCGAGCGTCTTGTAATCAGTGAGCACACGGTGAAGAACCACATGAAGAGTATCCTCTCCAAGCTTCATCTCCACGACCGACACCAGGCTGCCGCCTATGGCGTCGCCCTTGGCTGGCTGCCTCGCCCTAGGCGGAGTGGCTAGGATCCTCGCCTCACTTCCTCCCGTCTCGCAAAAGTAGCCCTTTTCTTCGCTCCTCTGCCTTCTACTGGTCATGTCTTCCTCGGTGCTGATACCTATACCTGGTGATGGCTTCGACGTTGGTGGTTCTACAGACGGAAGGTCTTAGGCAATCGTCTGTGAGCCGGCGAGCATACGCCTAGTGGTGTGTCAAAAGCCAAAAGACGGGTAGAGCCGGCGGAGCTTGAGGCGGGCGTCGGCGG
>CALAGB010000133.1 GCA_937891245.1 uncultured Thermomicrobiales bacterium
GCTGTGCATCAGAAGAGCCTCGTCTGCACAATCGGCGGCTCTGCTTCTTCCTCAGACGCGGAATTCTGACGCGCTTCCTCAATGATACGCGGGAGTCTCGCCATATCCGCCTCAACCGTTTCGCGCAACGATGCCTGATGCAGCGCCGCGGCTGGATGATACATCGGCACGACCACAAACGAACCGAACCGGCGCGCTTGCCCATGAATGCGCGAGATACGCTCGCCGGGGAACCAGCGCGCCATCGAGTAGCGTCCGAGCGTCACGATAACCTTGGGCTGGATCGCGGCGATCTGAGCATCGAGATAATGCGAGCAGGCGGCGATTTCATCCGGCAACGGGTCGCGATTCCCTGGCGGACGACTCTTGACGATATTCGTGACGAAGACTTCTTCGCGCGTCAAACCAGCGCTCGCCAGCATCTCGTTCAGAAATTGACCGGCCGCTCCGACGAACGGAAGACCTTGCTTGTCCTCATGCCAGCCCGGCGCCTCGCCGATGAACATGATTTCCGCTTGCGGGTTGCCGTTCCCCGGCACGCCGTTCGTCCGCGAGCGGTAGAGTTCGCAGCGCGTACAGTCGCGGACCTGCGCCGCGATTTCATCCAACGTGAGATTCATTGACACTCCTCGCCCTCGTCATCTCTGCCGCGAACCGTTCTACACACCTATCAGTGTACGTGCAGTGAGCAAGAGGGCGTCAACCGTTTCGACATCGTGCGCTTCGGCGTACAGTCGAATGAGCGGTTCGGTGCCCGAGGGACGCAACAAGAGCCAGCTTCCATCGGCGAGCCGCAACCGAATACCGTCGTAATCCGAGACTTCATCGATTGGGATGCTGCCGATCTCCTTCGGCCATCTGCCTTCGGACAAACGTTCGGCAACCTCGATCTGGCGCTCCGGGCCCAATGGCAGATCAATACGCCTCGACCGCCAGACGCCGGTGGCGTTCTCAAGTTCCGCGACCAGCTCCGAAATTGTCAGGCCGGTGTGCAAGGTGAAGTCGATGAGCAGCAGCGCCGCCAGTAATCCGTCTCGATCGGGGAGATGAAAACCAAACGCGAAGCCGCCGCTCTCTTCGCCACCGATCGACGCGCCCTCGGCCTGCATCATTGACGAGATACTCGTAAATCCGGTCGGCGCTTCGACCAGATGCACCGACGCTTGCTTCGCCAGCGCGTCAATCATCGCCGTGCTGGTAATCGACTTCACGATCGGGCCGGGTCGCCCCTGATGCTGCAATACGTACTGCGTCAGTAGCGCGAAGACGTGCTGTGACGAAACATATTCGCCGTGCTCGTTAACCACACCGATGCGGTCACCATCACCGTCAAAAGCGATGCCGATCGTCGCGCCGCCGTCGCCAACTACCTTTTTCAACCGCGTCAGATTGCGCTCGATCGGCTCCGGGCTGGATATGCCCGGAAAGAGCGGGTTGTGGACGGTGTTCAGCTCGACGATCTGGGTTGAATCGCCGCTCGCCACGCGCGGCATGATGCCGGACGCGCAGCCATACATCGAATCGACGACGATCGTCAGCCCGGCATCTCGAATCCGGCCCAGATCGACGTGCCGCCCGATCCGATCGAGATACGCGGGCAGCGGGTCGATTTCGGTAATCTGTCCGAATTCGTGCGCCCGCTCAGCCTCCGCTTGTTGAAGCTTGGTCTCGATCGCGGTCAGCATCGACCAGGGGGCTGCGCCGCCAGTCGAACTCTTCAATTTGAGGCCATTGTAAATCGCAGGATTATGAGACGCCGTGATCATTAAGCCGGCATCTGACTTTGATTCGAGCGTGGTGTAGCTGAGCGCGGGCGTGGTTATCGGAGCGCGGGCGAAGAGGACATCAATGCCGTATGATGTGAGCGACTCCGCAGCGATACGCGCGAATTCATCGGACCCAAAACGACGGTCGAATCCGATGACGACCGAAGGCCGGCCGGCATGTGACTCGTCCCAGAGCGTTCCCGCCAGCGCTCCGGCCACGGCGCGAACGGCGTCGAACGTGAATTCATCTGCGATAATCGCGCGCCAGCCATCAGTTCCGAAGCGGATCGTCACGTCGCGCCCAATTGTGCTGCGCTCGGGTTGGTCAATGCACCGGTCATTCTGTTCAGGCTAGCATACCGCGTCGCGCTCGGCAATCGGTTCGAGCTGTTCGTCCGGTTCCGCGCTGGACTCCGGCCCCTCCAGCCGCTCAAGAGTAAGTTCGTCGATCGTTCGGGCGCGAGCATAAGCAACGACCTCACGCCAATCCGGTTCATCGTTCAGCGCGACAATCGCCGGATGACCGTCATGTTTGCGGAGCCAACGCTCCAGAATATGCACCTGATCGAGCGAGTCATGATCCACCCCGGGGTCCGGAAACGCTTTGGCACGTTGCCAGGCTCGTTCAATCCGCGCCGTCACGGACTCGGCCGACTCCGATGGCCCGACGACGAACTGCGCCCAGAGCCGCCCACGAATCACGAGAAGCAGTTCACGTGCCGCCGGGTCGACGCCCGGTGTCACGATCACCAGATTGCCGCGTCCCGCCGCGTCATCCAGAATCTGCTGGCTGAGAATCAGTTGGCGCACCCGGCGCATGCGATCGCGCAGCCGGGCAGCTCGCTCGAAATCGAGCTGCTCAGCCGCATCGACCAACTGCCGTTGGATGCGTTCGATTGCCTCGCTCTGCTCTCCGCGCAAAAAACCGATCATTTCGTGGATCGTCCGCCGGTAATCGTCCCGGTCGGCCGCTCCGACGCATGGCCCCGGGCACTTCCCGAGCGAAAGCTGCAAGCACGGCTTGCCATAGCTGCGACTCGTCTTGAATGAGCGGGGACAGGTACGCAGCTTGAATGTGTCGTTGACCAGCTCAACCGCCGCTTTGGCGGCACGCGCCACCCGAAACGGTCCAAAGTAGAGGGCGTCGTCCGGGTTGCGCCCCCGCGTCAGCGTCACGCGCGGCCAGGGATTGGCGATGTCGATCTTGATGTAGCGGTATGACTCGGTGTTGCGCAGTTGCCGGTTGAATTGCGGCTGGAAGCGAAGGATCAACTGTGATTCGAGGAGCAGCGCTTCGAGTTCGGAGCCGGTCTGGATCGTCTCGATGCGCTGGATCGATTCGAGCAGTCCATCCATCTTGCGGGTATAGCCGAGCGGCTGGGAGTAGTAGGACGACAGCCGGTTGCGCAGGTTCTTTGCCTTGCCGACGTAAATGACGCGGTCGCGCGCGTCGCGCATCAGGTAGACGCCCGGGGACGACGGCACGCCATCAAGATGTGAGCGATCAAGGACGGCTCGACCTCGTCCGACCGACTCGCGGCGCTTTGGCGTCGGCACGTAGACCGAGGCGGCTCGCTGTAACGCCTCGATCGAAGTCAGTCCCCGCTCCCGCGCCACATCGAGCATCTTGCCGAACACCAGTGCGGTCGCCTCGGTATCGGCCATCGCACGATGCCGTTCGCGCTGTTCGATATCGAGCGCCCGGCAGAGCCCATCCAGCCCCGGCCGCCGAGTGCCGGTCAATAGCTGCGAGGCAAGCGGGAG
>CALAGB010000134.1 GCA_937891245.1 uncultured Thermomicrobiales bacterium
CACCCAGCGGACTCCATCGTTGCATCATGTTAATAAACCTCCTTGCGACGTTCGATAACGTCACTAGTAACTGAGAAGAGTATAAAATATGAGTCGATGCATGTCAAATAAACGCCTACACAGAGCCTGAATGAAAAGCTCCGGTTGCCGAGCGTTGTCACGGTCGGCGGCGTTCCGGGCCATCTCATGCATCCAAGATCGTGGAGCCCGGATCATTCCATTTGATCCCGTGATTGCAATGTACACCGGTATTGACACGGTATAGAGTATCGAGTACGATGGCTGAGACGTACTCAAAACACGAGGTTTCGGGGCGACGGTAGTAAGTAACGCCCGTAGCGATCTTTAGATAGATTGCTATGCATTTCTGCTATGGTCGCAGAGTAGATTATGGCAACTGTGGAACTTGAGCCGCTTCGGATTACGACTCGCCATGACGGATGTTATGACGTTCTGAAGGCCGCGATTCTTGATCTCACCCTTCCGCCGGGAGCGCCTTTGCAGGAAGGAGAGGTGGCGGCGCGGCTCGGCGTGAGCAAGACGCCGGTACGTGAGGCGCTGGCAAAGTTAGCCGGCGAGAATCTGATAACCACACGACCGGGCGCTCAGAGTTATGTGGCGGGCCTCTCTGCCGACTCGATTCGGGATAATTATGAGATCCGCATCATCCTGGAATGCGCATCGATACGCCAGGTTGCCCATACGTTCTCGGATCGAGAAATCGACGAGCTGGCGGGTTGCGTGCGGCGCGCTGGCGACGCGCTCAACGTCGAAGATTGGCGCGCATTTGGATCAAACAATGATCGGTTCCACCTGTTGCTGATTCGGAAGAATCCGAATCAGCAACTGCAGGGGATCATGGATCATCTGTTCGATCATGTGCGGCGAGTCCGTTCCGCAATCTATCGCGCGCAACAGGAGATTTACGATTATCGGTTCTCCCACGAAGGGATCCAGAATCATCGCGACATTCTGGAAGCCGTCAAGGTACGCAACGGTGAGCGCGCGGCCAACCTCATTGAGTCGGATATCCAGAAGTTTCTCACTGCCATGGCGATCCCAACTGTTGCCGTCGCTCTCGACAAGCTGAATTATCGGAATCAACTGGTCGAGGATGGCAGGGCGTAGCGATGAAGCCTACGAGTGCCGATGTTGTGGTCATTGGTGCCGGCGTACGGGGAACGTCGATCGCGTATCACCTCGCAAAGGCGGGCGTTGATACGATCGTCGTGGATCGCGGCTTTATTTGCAGTAATACCTCGGGGGCGACATTCGCGCTCATCAATGTGTCCTCAAAAACGCCGGCTGCCTATACGGAACTGAGCCTGGCGAGTTCGAAGCTGTACGACGGCCTCGCAGAGGAACTTGATTGCGATATCGAGTTTCATAGCGGCACGCAGGTCTTTTACATGATTGATCGGGAAGAGGACCTGCCGGCCGCGCACAGTTTTATTCAACGTATGCAATCGGCATCCGATCTCACGTTCGACATGTTGACCCCGGATCAGGTTCGTGAGTTCGAACC
This sequence comes from uncultured Thermomicrobiales bacterium, assembly GCA_937891245.1. Classification (GTDB taxonomy): domain Bacteria; phylum Chloroflexota; class Chloroflexia; order Thermomicrobiales; family Thermomicrobiaceae; genus CALAGB01. The sequence goes on from CALAGB010000134.1 coordinate 1,526, forward strand.
GAGCGTATCACCGCAGATCGCCGGCGGGATTCTGTGTCACCAAGACGGGCGGGTCAATCCGTTTCGGTTGACGTTCGGCTATGCCGCCGCAGCCAGACGGCTTGGCGCCCGATTTCTGACGCAGCATGAAGTTGTTGGCATCCAGGTGGAGCACGAGCGTGTCCAAGCGGTGCTGACGCAACATGGCGCGATCTCCTGTCGCTGGGTCGTCAACGCCGCCGGCATCGACACCGCGACGATTGGCGCCATGGTCGGGACCGATGTGCCGGTAGCGGCATTTCGCGCGCAAGCGCTGACGACGGAGCCGCTTCCGGGGTTGTTGCGACAACCGGTCGGGACGCTGACCGAGCATCTCGAGATTGTTCCGACCGACGCTGGACCAATCCTGCTGCTCATCGCGTCCGACAACGAGTTTGTGGGACAGGATCGAACGGTCGAGTGGGAAGCGATGACGGGCGCGCTCGTGCGGCGGGCGGCGTCGATTATTCCAGCGCTCGCGAACGCCCGAATCATTCGAGCCTGGGCCGGCCTGCGACCGTGGCCGATCGACGGGCTTCCGATCATGGGGCCCGTCCCGGGGATTGACGGGTTTCTCATCGCAACCGGCCACAGCGGCTATACCCTGGCGCAAATTACCGGCCAGATTATCCGAGATTTGATTGTCACCGGTCATACGACACTGCCACTCTATCCATTTTCTCTTGATCGTTTCCATGAAGGGCGTTTTGCGTTTTCGATGCGTGCATGGCAAAACGCGAAGTCTTCGACACAAACAGTGCCGTTGTTGGTTTGAGTCTGTTCACGAGATTGAGCTGAAGCGCAGGTCGGTTCATATGGGGAGCGTGGTCAGACAGGAGTTCGGATCTGACATCTTGAGTATCGGGTATACCCGATACCGTGTGATAACAGCCAGATACGTCGCTCGTTGCGGGGGCGACGTGAAAGGAGGTGATCGGCCTTATTTCGTGACAGATCGACGCGAATCCAGCGGAGCTCGAGTTGTAACGATGTCCAGGTAGATGTCCGAAGATCGCGGCACATCGAGGAGGGGAATCATGCGGTTGTTGACGACAACAAGCATCTCTCGGAGACGATTGATCCAGTCCGCGCTGGTTGCATCCGGTGCGACGGTACTGACCCCGCTTATCGTTGCGTGCGGCGGAAGCGATGCGACCCCGACTCAGGGCTCGACCTCTTCCGGTGCCGGCAGCACGTCCGCCTCTACCAGCACGTCCGCCACCGGTGGCACGTCCGCTTCTCCAGCTGCAAGCGGCTCGCCAAGTAGTTCATCCGCTGCGACGTCGACGGCTCCGGCTCAGGCTTCAGGTCCGGCCACGGGAACAGCGGTTATTGCACAGAAGTTTCCGCTGACCGACATCGATTCAACGATTCAAAACGGCGTGCAGCCGCTCTGCATCGCCATTCACGTGACCGAGCCGCTGCTCTTCCGCGCCGATACTGGTGAACTTCAGCCGCTGTTGGCGGAAAGATTCGAATACGTCGATCCAACTCACCTACGCATGACGATCCGGCAGGGGGTTAAGCACCATAACGGCGACGACTTCAGCGTCGACGACGTTGTGTTTACGATCCAGCGTGTGCTCGATCCAGAGACCAAGTCGCTCCAGGCCCGCTACATGCAAAGCGTGACCGGCGCTGAGGCCGTCGACGATACGACTGTCGAGATTCAGCTGTCGACCTCGGATGCGACGATTCTGGATCGGCTTTCGCTTCTGCCGATGATCTCGAAACGGGCGGCCCAGGAACTCGGCGCCGAGTTCAGTTCGAAGCTCGTCGGCACCGGTCCGTATAAGTTCGTTTCGTGGCAAAAGGGCGGCCGCGTGACGCTCGAGGTCTTTCCGGGTTACTGGCGAGAACCGGCACGAATCAAGACGCTTCAGTTCGCGGGGATTGGGGAAGATTCAACGCGTATGGCCGGCTTGAAAACCGGCGAGTTGAACGTCATCGACTACATTCCGCCGGACTACGTCCCCCAGCTCAAAGATTCCTCAAACGTGACGGTCTCTCAGGTTACCGGCCTGCGCTCGTCGTTCGCGATCTTTAACGTATCGAAGAAGCCGTTTGATGATGTGCGTATGCGGCAAGCTGCCAATTACGCGGTCAACAAGCAGGATATCGTCGATGGCGTCTTCAATGGGTATGCGGTGGCCGTGGATCAGCCGTTCGGTCCGAACGTTTTTGGCTACGATCCGAGCCTTGAGAACCACTACCCCTACGATCCCGACAAGGCCAAATCGCTGATGGCCGAAGCCGGCTATGCCGATGGTGTCGATGTCAACATGGTCATCAATATCGATGATCAGTCCGTGGCTGAGCCGGTCGTCGATCAGCTCGGGAAAGTTGGGATCCGGGTCAAGCAAAAGGTGCTCGACTTCAACGGGCTCGCGAACCAGTATCTCACGCTCAAAGAGCCAAGCCCGGAACTCGACATCGTGCTCTTCGACAACGCGAACAACACGGCTGAAGCGAATTACAACCTTGCGCTGAATTTCTCGTCGTTGGCGAAGAAAGGTCGTGGGTTGTACTGGAGCGACCCGGAGGTCGATGAGTGGATCGTCCAGGGGCGTGAGGAAACGGATCGGAACAAGCGGCTCGAAATCTACCACCGGATCGTACAGAAGATGGCCGAAACCGCGGCAATGATCCCGCTGATCGACCCGGACGTCATCTATGGGTCGACCAAAAACCTGACCGACTGGAAGCCCCGTTCGGACCAACTGATCTATCTCTATGGTGCATCCATTACTTCGTAAGGAGTAGCCGATGCAGCGCTACATCGTCGTGCGTCTGTTTCAAGGCGTCATTGTCCTGTTCGGCGTAACCGTTGTCACGTTTATTCTGGTCCAGTTGACCGGCAATCCGGTGATGGCGTACCTCGGTGCGGACGCGACGCCCGACGCGGTTGAGCAAATGCGCGAACAGCTCGGTTTGAACAGCCCGATCTACGTCCAATATGGACGCTATCTGGAGCGGCTGGCCCATGGAGATTTCGGCGTCTCGGCCGTCTATGATCAACCAGCCCTCCCTTTGATCACCGAGCGATTGCCCGCAACACTCGAACTGGCTCTGGCGGCGCTGTTTGTGAACTTCCTCTGGTCGTTTCCACTCGGCGTACTGTCAGCGATCAAGCGCGACTCGCTGCTCGATCGATTGACCGCCGTGTTTGTGTTCGGCAGTCAGGCGATGCCCGTCTTCTGGTCGGGTATCCTCGCCATTCTGATTTTCGCGGTAAAGCTTCACTGGTTTCCCACGAGCGGCAGCGGCGGTATCAGGCATCTCGTCATGCCGGCGTTCATTCTCGGAACGCATACGGCTGCCTACCAGACACGCCTGCTCAGGTCATCGATGTTGGACATCCTCGATCAGGACTTTATCCGAACGGCGCGTGCCAAAGGGGTTGGTGAGCGCTCCGTCGTCATTCGTCACGCGCTGCGCAACTCGTTGATGACGCTCACAACCGTTACCGGCGTTCAGTTCGCTGCGCTGATGAGTGGCGCCGTGGTGACCGAAGCGGTCTTTGTCTGGCCAGGAGTGGGCAGTATCGCCGCGCAGGCGATTCAGAATGCCGACATCTCGCTGGTAATGGCAGCCACCTTCGTCTTCGCCGTCATCGTCTGGTGTCTGAATCTGATCGTCGATCTGTCGTACGTGTTGATTGACCCGCGGGTCAAATTGACCTCGTAATTCAGGGTTGGTCCCGAAAGGTGAACCATGAGTAGCAAACAGCTGAGCCAGGCTCAGGTGATGCAGACTGACGGAACCAGCCTCAATTGGGAAGGAGGAACTACCCGGCGCAGCGCTCAGTCCCGCCTCTTGCGTGACAATAAGGTGCGTGTTGGTGGTCTGATCCTCGCGCTGCTCTGTCTCGCCGCGATCGCCGCGCCCTGGATCGCTCCGGCCGACCCAATCGCCCAGCAGTTGACGAATAAGTTGCACCCGCCTGCCTGGGAGTCGCGCGGCAGTTGGAGTCATCCGCTTGGAACCGATGAGTACGGGCGAGACGTTCTGTCGCGCGTCATCTATGGCGGGCGTATCTCGCTGGTCATTGGACTCTTCGCGACGGTCGGCGCCGCGATCTTCGGCGTCTTCGTTGGGTTGATCTCCGGCTACTACAGCGGCCGTGTCGATAGCGTCATCATGCGTATCGTCGACATCCAGATGGCGTTCCCGACGGTGATCCTCGCGATGGCGGTGATCGCCGCGCTTGGTTCGACGATGTCTCGCCTCATTCTTGTTCTCGCGATCTCGAACTGGGTTCTCTTTGCACGGATCGTTCGAGCAGACGTTCTTTCGGTTAAGAATCGCGAGTACGTCGAGGCAGGACGAGCGGTGGGGGCGACCGAGTGGCGCTTGTTGTCGCGCTATATCGCGCCGAATGTCGTCGGCAGCGTGACGGTCGTCGCGACGCTCACAATCGCAACGACCATCGTCGTCGCGGCGTCACTCTCATTCCTTGGATTGGGTGTTCCGCCGCCGACCGCCAGCTGGGGCGGGATGCTCGCGGACGGGCGAGATTTTCTCGGTCTTGCCTGGTGGATCGCGACCTTTCCTGGCCTTGCCTTGATGATCACCGTCATCGCCATCAATCTGCTCGGCGATGCGTTGCGCGACGTGCTTGATCCACGACTGGCAGCTGCCGGTTGAGGGATGACGATCTGAGCGGATGATGAGGTTCGGCAATGATCCGCGCGAACGCTCATCGATGCAGACGCTCCTGGACTGCTTGATCGCGCGTAGCTGACGACGATAGAAGGAGAAACCATGCCAACCTATGCCTCTCCCGCCACGTTTCGCCCCCAGGTTCGCGGAACTCGTTTCATGGCGTCATCCGCTCATCACATCGCGACGACGGCCGCGATGACGATCCTCCAGAATGGAGGAAATGCAATCGACGCGGGCGTCGCCGCCGGGCTATGTATCAACGTGCTTGAACCGGATATGACGAGCCTTGGCGGAGTCGCTCCGATCATCCTTTATAGCGCGCGCGATGATGCCGTTCGTGTCATCAGCGGGCTCGGTACATGGCCACAAGCGGCAACGCGCGAGTACTTCGTTGAGGAGTGCGGCGGCGACATCCCGCCTGGCGTGCGGCGGTGTGTGATGCCGGCCGCGGTCGATGCGTGGTTAACCGCAGTGATGCAGTTCGGTACGCAGTCGCTGGCGACCGTCGCTGCTCCCGCCATCTCGCTGGCTGAACATGGCTTTGCGATGTTCGAGCATCTCCAGCACAACATCGCCGAGGATGCTGAAGCCCTCTCCCGCTGGCCGTCAACGGCGGCCGTCTTCCTTCCAGGCGGCCGAGTTCCGCAGATCGGCGAGCGTTTTGTCCAGAAGGATGTCGCGCGGACGCTTCGCATGTTGGTCGAGGCGGAGGAGTCCGCGGCCAATGCGGGGCGAGAGAAGGCGATCGAAGCCGCGCGGGATCGGTTCTATAAGGGTGACATCGCGGAGCAGATCGCCCGGTTCTACCAGGAGGAGGACGGTTTTCTCACGCTGGACGATCTCGCGTCTTTCCACGTCGATGTCGAAGCCCCCGTCGGCGTGAACTACCGCGGGTACGACGTCTACTCGTGCGGTCCGTGGTGCCAGGGACCGATCGTGCCCGCCTCGCTCGCGATTCTCAACGGATATGATGTCGCGGCGATCCCGCCACAGTCGGTTGACTACTACCATCTCATCGCGGAGGTGCTCAAGGCGGCCTGCGCCGATCGCCATCGCTACTATGGCGATCCGAAGTTCGTCGATGTGCCGATTCGCGGGCTGCTCAATCCCGCCTACGGGGCGACCTGGCAGGCGCGCATTCACATGGACGCCGCCGAGCCGGGCATGCCGGAACCGGGAAATCCCTGGCCATTCCAGGGTGCACCGGCCGTACCGTATACCGATAACTACACCGCGCCCGAGCCGTTCCATGCCGACGTTGAACGCGATACCAGCTACGTCTGTGTGGTCGATGATCAGGGGAATGCCTTCTCGGCGACACCGAGCGACGGCGCGACCGGTTCGCCGATCGTGCCGGGCCTTGGCTTCCTGATCTCCAATCGCGGCAAGCAATCGTGGCTCGAAGCGGATCATCCGAGCGCCATCGCTCCCGGGAAACGTCCACGGTTGACGCCGAGCCCGGGGCTGGTCATGCGTGACGGCCGTGTCTATGCCGCCTATGGCTGCCCAGGAAATGATGCCCAGCCGCAGGCGATGCTACAGACGCTCGTCAACGTGATCGACTACGATATGACCCCGCAGGCCGCCATCGAAGCGCCGCGCATCATCTCCTTCAGCTTCCCCCGGTCGGACCATCCACACTCCTACGATCCGGGGTTGTTGATGGTCGAGGGCCGAGTGCCCGATGACGTCGTGGCCGAGCTGGAACGACGCGGTCACCAGGTTACGCGCTGGCCCGACTGGGAACCACTTGCTGCTGCCGTCTGTATGGCGGTGGTTGATGACGAGCACGGGGTCATCAGCGGAGGCTCCGATCCTCGTCGTCCAACTCAGGCGATCGCCTGGTAGCGGTGGATCTAACGCCGGGTTGCTCGGCGGAGGCGTCGTATGGGACGGGCGGGAACTATCGGTTCGCCACCCGTCCGAAAACCTCGCATGAGGAGGCACGGTTGACGAAGCGAACGATCATCCACGGCGGAATACTCGGAACGGAGGACGGGGCGTATCAGGCTGATCTGGTCATCGACGGCGAGCGCATTTCGGCGATCATGCTTGATTCATCGGACATCGCTGCAGATGAACGGATCGATGCGGCCGGCCGATTCGTCCTGCCGGGCGCAATCGACATGCACACCCATTTCAAGGAACCGAGCGTTCCACTGGACGAAGGTTTTTACAACGGAAGCCTGGGAGCGATCGCCGGAGGGATCACCTCCATCGTTGAAATGCCACAGGCCTCTCCAACGTCGTCTGAAGGCGCGCACATTCGAGCGAAACGTGAGATCGGCGAGACACAGTCCATCGTCGATTTTGCACTCTGGGGCGCCGCGATCAACCAGGACCTCAGTCGCATCCAGGAGATGATCGGCGAAGGCGTGGTCGGCATCAAGAGCTTCATGGCGGGTTCGAGCTCATTTTTCCCCAAGGCGACGGATGCGACGTTGCTCGACGTCTTCCAGTTGCTTGCCGGAACGTCGATTCCCTATGGTCTGCATGCGGAAAATGATGATCTTCTCCAGGCCGGTTTGAATCGACTTCAGCAGGCCGGTCGCCGCGACCCGCTGGCGCATGCGGAGTCGCGTCCCGCTGCGGTCGAGGTTGAAGCGATCAACCGTGCGCTGTATTTCGCCGAACGAACGGGCAGCCGGGTGCATATCTGTCACTGCAGCACTGCCGATGGCCTTCGTCTGATCGCGCAAGCGCGGGCGCGAGGTGTTCAAGCCACGGTAGAGACCTGCCCACAGTACCTGGCGCTTGATGAAGACGATCTCGTGCGCCTCGGCCCGTTCGGACGTTGCGCACCAGCGATTCGGTCGCGCGCGGAAGTCGAACGATTGTGGGACGGTCTCGAAGCCGGACTTATCGATGTGCTCGCATCCGATCATTGCGGACTCTCAGTCGAGAGCAAGGAGACGGGGCTTGACGACATCTGGCAGGCACCGAACGGCCTGGTAGGTGTTCAGACGATGTGCCCGGTCATCTTCGACGAGATGATCAACAAACGGGGGCTCGATGTCTCGATGTTTGTCAAACTGACGGCCGCGAACCCGGCGCGGATCGCGAGTCTCTACCCCCGAAAAGGCGTATTGCGCGTTGGCGCCGACGCCGATATCGCCATCTACGATCCCCATCGGAGCTGGATCGCTCGCGGTAGCGACATGCTGCACCAGAACAAGTGGACACCGTTTGAAGGGCGCGAGGTGAACGCGTCAGTCGTGGCGACCATTCGGCGGGGTCAGGTGGTGTATCGCAACGAGGGGAACGTTGTTGTCTCAGCGGAGGCGGGATCGGGTCGTTTCCTACCGCGCGGGTATGGCCAGAGCGGCAAGGTCTGATATGGAGTCCTGGTCGAGATTCGCGAATTTCGTTGCTGAGGTCTGCCAGACGATTGTAATTCCGCG
>CALAGB010000135.1 GCA_937891245.1 uncultured Thermomicrobiales bacterium
GGTCTACCCGCAGGTGATGATCAACGTGAAGGGCGTCGACAAGGACGCCGTCTCGGATCACGCCGGTGTGCAGGACGCCGTGAAGGCCGTCGAGACCGAGCTGGGCGACTCCGGCCGCGTGCTGCTGCGCAAGTCGGGTACCGAGCCGCTCGTGCGGGTGATGGTCGAGGCAGCGGATGCCGAGACGGCGAACGCCCACGCCGAGAACCTCGCCGACGTGGTGCGGAAGCACCTGGCACTCTGACGATCTGATCGAAGACGTGTGAGGGCGGTCATCAGCGGGTGGCCGCCTTCATGCATCTTGCCGCTCGTCGATTCGGTATTGATTGAAGAAAAGCTTGATTCAGAATCTAAAAATTACTTGATTCAGAATCAAGTAATTACAGGTAGACTCGCGAGCATGAAGCACAACGAGCGTCTCTGGCGAACGCTTGCCGACGCTGCGCTGGAGGGGCGTCGCGAGTGGTCCGACGTCGGTTCGCTGGCTGACGCCGCTGATCTGACCAGCGGAAATGCTCACCACGCGCTGCGTCGTCTGGTCGACATCGGAGCGGTGTCGATCAGGAGGAGGGGAGGCCTCACCGTGCTGTCGCCGCAGAAGGTGCTGATCCTGCTGTCGGCGTACCGCAACCTCGTTCAAGACACGATCGCGCTGACGACTTCTGACCCGATCAATCAGGTGCTGGTGGATCGACCGGAGGCTGTGACTCTCGGTGGTGCTGATGCAGCGGTTCATTGGCTCGGTGGCCGAAACACAGTGGGCGACAAAGGCCTGCGTGTCGTCTACATCGATGACGGTCTGCCGCAGGAACTGAATCTGACCTTCCCGTCAGGAAACGAGGTGCGCGTCCTTTCGCGCGATGCGGTGGCACGCCGCACCTGGCGCACGGGGTTCACGAGCCGGGCGCAGACCTATGCCGACCTGTTCGCGTTACCCGGCTGGCAGGCGACCGAGTTCCGCGCGGCCCTGAACCGCCACCTGTTCGGCGAAGCCGACTGGGCGCAGAAGGCGCCGAGCGTTGACTGATCCGGAACCTGAAGTCGAGGAGAGCCTCCGGCTGGTGCTTGACTACCTCGGAGACGAACTGGATCCTTCGATCCTGATCGGCGGGTGGGCTACGCACCTCCGGGTTGGTGGCGAGATCAGCTATGACATCGACTTCATCGTGACGACGGACGCGAGACATCGACTGTTCAACGTCGTGCCAGGCGTGACTGACAACAACGTCCATCAAGGACGGAAGTTCAGCGGTGAGCTCGAGGGCGTCCACCTGGATATCTATGTCCCGCACGAATCGCAGCTGGGCATGCGGCTTCGGCTCAAGGTGGAGGTGCTGGCGAAGTACGTCGATCGCGACATCGCGCCGCCGTGGCTCCTGCTGACGATCGAAGCACACGCCATGACCAAGCTGGCGGCACTGCTCGATCGCTCGCACTCGGAGAAGGGCGCCAAAGACGCCCGGGAGCTGCTCGCGTTACTCAAAGAGGGGATCGATCCGGCGACGGCATTGCGAATCCTCGCTGAGGCCACGGATGGCGAGCGGCATCGCATTCCGGAGTACGTGCGTGAGATGTTCAGGCTGATCACTGAACTGGCAAAGCCCAGCAAACCTGACCAGAAGCTCCTCGCCGAGTGGCGACGCGAGTGGGTGCAGGAATCGCTCGCCTTTGACGGCGTGGAAGAGATGGCAGACCGCAAGTTGTAAGCGATCCGAGGCGGCGGGGTGTCCTTCTGGGATAGGTGCACCCCGCCGCCCGGCGAGTTGCAGGCAGCTCATCCCCCGATTGAGAGCTGCGACCCGCGCGGGGTCCGGTCGCGGCGCAACCCCCGTTGCGCGCGACACGCGGACCCGGTTAAGAGACGCGGCGAGCGTCGACTGATTACGCGGGATGCTGAGAATTCTCGGCCGGGACCTCAATGGTGGGTCAGACAGTCGTGACGCCGATGCGCGGACGATCAGATCGGGTAGCCGCCGGGGTTCTGTGACTGCCACCGCCACGCATCCTGGCATGCCTCCGCGAACGAGCGCGTCGCCTGCCAGCCGAGACGCTTGCGTGCCTTCGACGGATCGGCGACCGCGCGGGCGACGTCGCCGGGTCGTGGCGCGACGATCTCGTACGGAATGTCTTTTCCGCTGGCATCCGAGAACATGCGCACGACGTCAAGCACGCTGTGGCCTTCGCCGGTGCCGAGATTGAACGTGTCGACGCCTGGTTCGAGGTGCTGCAGTGCGGCGAGGTGCCCTTCGGCGAGATCCATCACGTGGATGTAGTCGCGCACGCCAGTGCCGTCGGGTGTCGGGTACTGATCACCGAACACTGCGAGCCGGTCGCGTCGGCCGATCGCGACCTGAGCGACGTAGGGAAGGAGGTTGTTCGGGATGCCTGCGGGGTCCTCCCCGATGAGGCCGGACGGGTGCGCTCCGATGGGGTTGAAGTAGCGCAGCAGGGCCGCCTGCAGGCCGGGCCGGCTGCGCTGCACATCGCGGATGATCTGCTCGTTCATCGCCTTGGTCCAGCCGTACGGGTTGGTGATGCCGAGACCCGAGGGCTGAGACTCGTCGAGGTTCTCCACGCCCTCGGCCGCAGGACTGTACACCGTCGCGGATGAGCTGAAGACGAGCTTCGAGACGGCGTGCTCACGCATGATGTCGAGGAGGTTCAGCGTGGAGGACAGATTGGTCCGATAGTAGCGAGACGGCTCGGTCACGGATTCCCCGACGGCCTTCAATCCCGCGAGATGGATGACGGCGTCGAAGCGCTCGCCGCTCAACTCGGCGCGGGACGCCGGCAGATCTGCCAGGTCGGCCTCCACAACGTCGATCGAGCGGCCCGTGATGCGTTCCACCCGATCGAGTGACGCCGGCGTGCTGTTCGAGTAGTCGTCGACGACGAGAACATCGTGACCGACGTCGAGAAGAGCGACGGCGACGTGGGAACCGATGTAGCCGGCGCCACCTGCGAGAAGGATGCGCACGAGAAGAGCCTACTTCGCGCAGGTGACTCCCACCCGAGCACGGTAGCGTCTGGAGGGGAGAAGAGGGGACGGTGGCATGGGGCGACCGACGTTGAGCACGTCGCGGACGGAGGCGACTCCGGGCGGCGAGGCGATCTCGTCCCCTGCGACCACGCCACGGTGGCGGCGGCTGTCGAGCTGGATCGTCGTCTACGGCGTCGCACTCGCGCTGATCGCGTTCTGGCCGCAGCACGTGGACTCGGGTGCGGGTCCGTTCCTGAGGTGGGTGACCACGCACTTCCCCCTGCTGACCTATCAGCGCATCGAATTCGGATCGAACGTCCTGCTCTTCGTTCCGCTCGGCGTCGGGCTGACGCTGCTGCTGCCGCGCCTGCGGTACCTGGTGATGCCGATCGCCCTGCTCACGACGGTCACCATCGAGTCGGTGCAGGCGCTCTTCCTCGGCGGACGCACGGCGAGCGTGCTCGACGTGATCGCGAACCTCACGGGTGCTGCGCTCGGGCAGGTGGGCTTGCTGGTGGTGCAGGAAGTGATCAGACGACGCCGTGCGCGTGAGCTGAGCGACCCGAGTTGAGCGGGGGTTGTGTCGGGACGGGTGTCCCCCGACGTCGGCCCGTCCCGGTGGCTCAGACTTCGTCCGAGCCGGCCGCCGCCCGGCTGATCATGGCCCGTGCGCAACTGGCCGTCGGTGATCACGGGGCGGCCCGGATGCTTTTGGACGAGGTGAACGGGATACTGCCTGAACCCGAAGGACGGGAGTATCTCGACGGGCACATCGCGGCGGTGCGCGATCTGTTGATGGGTTCGGGCCCGCACGAGCACGACTGCATGCCCTCGGCTGCGTTGACCGTGGCGGAGATGCGGGTGCTCCCGTACCTGCAGACCCATCTGACGCGACGCGACATCGCCGAGCGACTGTTCGTGTCGCGCAACACCGTGGGCACGCAGATCACGGCGATCTTCCGCAAGCTGGGCGTCAAGACCCGTGCCGCGGCTGTGCAGCGCGCCCTGGAGATGGGCCTGCTCGGGGATACAGCAGGCCAGTAACGCCCCCTCTTGGGGCGCTGAGCCTGTCGAAGCGTCGACATCTCGACGCCACGTGCCGTTCACCGCACCTCTACATGCGCTGGCTACGGTCAGGCCGATGAGACTGCAGAGCTTCCTTGATTCTGAGGCCGACTGATGAAGTTGTCGGTGATCGGCTGCGGATATCTCGGAGCCGTTCATGCGGCGGCGATGGCCTCCCTCGGCCATGATGTCGTCGGAATTGACATCGATGAGCAGAAGATCCGCATGCTCTCCGATGGTGAGGCCCCGTTCTTCGAGCCCGGCCTCACCGAGCTGCTCGAGGCGGGCCTCACTACGGGGCGTCTTCGATTCAGTTCCGACCCGCACGATGCTGAGGGTGCAGACATCCACTTCTTGGCCGTCGGCACGCCGCAGGTCAAGGATGGATCGGCCGCTGATCTGAGCTTCGTGGATGGGGCAATGGACCGACTGCTCTCTGTGCTCAGACCAGGGGACGTCGTCGCGGGTAAGTCGACTGTGCCCGTGGGCACGGCGGCTCGTCTTGCTCATGTCGTGAACGCTGTCGGGGCGACATTGGCCTGGAACCCCGAGTTCCTGCGCGAGGGATGGGCAGTGAAAGACACAGTGTCACCGGATCGTGTGGTCATCGGCGTGGAGACGGATGCGGTCGGTGCGCCGACCCCCCGAGGCATCCGCGCGGCTGACCTGCTGAAAGAGGTGTACTCGGCTCCGCTGTCTTCAGGAACGCCGTGCATCATCACCGACTACGCGACGGCGGAACTGGTGAAGGTCGCTGCCAACGCGTTCCTCGCGACCAAGATCTCCTTCATCAACGCCATGGCTGAGATCGCAGAGGTGACGGGTGCTGATGTCACGACGCTTGCAGACGCGATCGGCCACGATGAGCGGATCGGCCGCCGATTCCTCGGTGCGGGGATCGGGTTCGGCGGAGGATGCCTGCCGAAGGACATCCGAGCGTTCGCCGCGCGGGCAGAGGAACTCGGTCGCGGGGCTTCCGTCGACTTCCTGCGTTCCATGGACGACATCAACATGCGCCGGAGAGCGAGGGCAGTTCATCTCGTGGAGGAGGCACTGGGGGGTTCGGTGTTCGGCAGGCGGGTGACCGTGCTCGGAGCAGCATTCAAGCCTCACAGTGACGACGTCAGAGACTCGCCCGGACTCGATGTCGCCGCGCGCCTGCACGGTCTGGGCGCCATCGTCACGGTTACTGACCCCGCCGCGATCGACAACGCTCGAAAGGTCAGCCCGCAGCTGTCGTACGTCGAGAATCGTGATGACGCGATCCGCGACGCCGATGCCATCGTGCTCGTCACAGAGTGGGATCAGTACAGGCGTCAGCTCTCTGCCGTGCACGTCGCATCATTGACCGACGGCAGGGTGATCGTCGACGGGCGGAACAGCTTCGACCCTGCCGAGTGGCGCGCCGCGGGGTTCGACTACTACGGGATGGGTAGGCCCTAAGTCTCGCTCGAAGCCCGGTCGGTGAGCCTGTCGAAGCGTCAGCCCCTCACGCGCAACGGCGTCGACGCGCGTACGAACTGTCTGATCCGCTCGTCGAAGCCCTCCTGAGCGAAGCGTTCGGTCACGGCCTGAGCGTCGAAGCGTGGCAGGCTCCAGGCCGCGCGTACGGCGTCTGCGAACGCCTCGGCGTTCGTCGCTTCGGCGACGACGCCGCTCACGCCTTCCGTGAATGTCTCGAGCTGACCCCCGACGGGCCCCACGACCACCGGCGTTCCTGCCGCTTGCGCCTCGACGGGTGTGATGCCGAAGTCCTCGACGGGAGGGAAGACGAGCACAGCAGCGCGCTGGTAGAGGGCGTAGAGCAGCTCGTCAGAGGGCGACTCCACGATGCGCGCCGGTATGCGGGCGTCGATGGCCATGGAACGCAACATGTCGGCGTCCGGGCCATGCCCGGCGATCACCACCGGGACCCCCAGGCGCTCGGCGGTGTCGATCACCAGGTCGAGGCGCTTGTAGGCGACGAAGCGGGAGGCGCCCAGGATGAAGGTCTCGGGCAGCTCGTCGAGGATGCGGCGCTCAGCCTCGTCGGTGACGGCGGAGCGCCAGTCGTCGCGGCCCAGGATACGGTCGACGGGAGCCGGAGGATGGATGACCACGGCTTCACGTTCCCACGCGCGGGCGATGCGCTCCCGCACGAACTCGCTGTTGCACGCGACGGCGGTCGCCTCCTGTGCGCGCTTCCGGTCGAGGGCCTGGAACAGCGGCGCGACAGCACGCACAGCGGTGCTGTACCCGCGTCCGTCGAGTTCCGGGTTCCAGATGTACCGAGCCGGCGTGTGCGCGTACACGAACTTCGGGACGTCCTGACCGGCGATGTGCGCGTGGTGCGCGAACAAGTGCGAACTGATCAACATCCAGTCGTACTGTCTCGTTGCGGGAACGCGCCGCCAGGCTGCGGCAGTGAACGGCAGGGCGAGAGCCTTGTGCCGGCGCAGCGCGGTCGTCGAAAGCCACGTCTCATTGACTGTGCGGTCAGCGAACCGGCTCGGTGCGTCGTTCCACAGGCACTGGATGTCTGCGTCGGGGAAGGAGCGCGCCATGCCGTCCAAGACGACCTCGGCTCCGCCTCGATCTTCGATCCACTCGTGGACAATGAGGCCGCTCACAGTGCTCCCCCGAGCTCCGTGCGGCTGTTCGCGGTCCGCGTGCCCCAGACACGCAAAGTACTCCGCATTGTGTTCTCCGATCCCCATCGGGAGGGCCAAGCGCCCCTCGTTGCCGCCACCCCAGTTGATTGGCGGTCATCTCCGGTAAGCCTACCCCGATATTTCGCGAGCGGGAAGGACGGGTTTGGTATCCCACGACGCGATCATCTGGCCTGTACGCAATCTGGCGTGCCTGCGACTCGATCCGGCTGAGGGAGCAAGTGGCAAGGCAACGTTGGCGACGACCTCTGGCCTGGCGGCCGCCGCCGTCTGACGACTCGTTTCTCATATACTTTGTCCTGCACCGGATTTGGGTTTCTGGTGCACCCGTCATCGAGGTTGACCGGTGAGGTTGAGGGGCCCGCGGAGCAGACTTCTGCGGCGGCATGCAGAGCGAGGGGAAGATATTGGACGGCAGCTTGCAAACGAAATACGACGTGTGCGTGGTCGGGCTTGGCTACATCGGGTTGCCAACGGCCACGGTGCTGGCAAATTCCGGGGTCGCGGTTCTCGGTGTTGACATTAGTCCGACAGTGGTCGAGACGATCAATGACGGCAGGATCCACATCGTCGAGCCAGGGCTGGAAGCGGCAGTTTCGACAGCCGTCCAGAACAAACGCTTGACTGCATCGTTGGCCCCGCACTTCGCCAGTTGCTATGTGATCGCGGTTCCGACGCCTCTGCGCGACGATAAGACCGCCAATCTTGACTATGTCTTGGCTGCGGCGAGGACAGTGGCCCCGCTACTTGAGCACGAAACTCTCGTCATTCTGGAGTCAACGTCTCCTCCCGGGACGACGAGAAAGATTAGTGAACTGGTGAGGGCTGAGCGCCCGGATCTTGTCGATGAGAGTGGAAAACAGACTGTGCTTTTCGCGCACGCACCAGAACGAGTGCTACCGGGACGAGCGATGCGCGAAATCATCGAGAATGATCGCGTCATCGGAGGACTTACTCCCGAGGCCTCTGATCGAGCGGCCGATCTTTACCGCAAGTTCGTAACTGGTGGCATTCTCCTCACTGACGCGACTACCGCCGAACTCGTAAAGCTTGCGGAGAACTCGTTTCGGGATGTAAATATTGCGTTCGCGAACGAGTTGTCGGAAATTGCAGATGAGGTGAGCGTCAATGTCTGGGATGTGGTCCGACTCGCCAACCGTCACCCTCGTGTGAATATCATGCAACCCGGCCCGGGCGTTGGGGGGCACTGCATCGCAGTCGACCCGTGGTTTATCGTGGACGCCGCTCCTGCAGTTTCCAAGCTAATTCGAACAGCTAGAACCATCAATGATGGAAGGCCAGAGCGAGTCGTCCGCGACGTCCTGAGTAAGGTGGGACGTCTCCCGACGGGAGGCAAGGTTGCGATCCTCGGTCTCGCCTTCAAACCCAACATCGATGATCTGCGAGCATCGCCGGCGCTGGCGATTGCGGATACTCTTTTGCGAATCGCACCCGGTACGGAGTTTCTAATTTCGGAACCAAATATTCACGAGATGCCTGCGGCACTGGAGCGCTACTCGAATGCGATAATGGTCGATGACGTCAGGGTTGCTATCGGCGAGTCTGACTTGGTGGTTTTGCTGGTGGACCACTCGGAGTATCGCCAGTTGCCCAACCCGAAGCTTCAAGGGAAGACGATAGTTGACACTCGCGGTGTGTGGAGCACCATTGATATTCGAGAAGTGATTTGACGATGCCCACCCCGCGAATCATGACGGTGTTCGGAACAAGGCCAGAAGCAATCAAGGTCGCCCCCGTCATCCAGAAGCTGCAATCATCCTCGGCCTTCGAGTCCGTTGCAGTGTCCACTGGGCAGCACCGCGAGATGCTTGATCAAGTGACGACTCTTTTCGACATCTCGCCGGACCTGGACCTGAATATCATTCAGCCGCGTCAATCTTTGACTGATATTGGTGCTCGAACAATGACCGGTGTGGCGGCTGCAATAAGCCAGTACTCTCCGGACGCTGTCATTGTGCAAGGTGATACTACAACGTCCACCTTTGCCGCCCTCGCTGCATTCTATAATGACGTTCCGGTCGTTCACCTTGAGGCGGGCTTACGGACGGGAAATTTGCGTTCACCTTTTCCGGAAGAGGCTAATCGAAAGCTTACAACTCAGATTTCTTCGCTCCATCTTGCACCGACTTCCGAGAGCAAACAGAATCTTCTGGACGAGGGTGTGAATCCGAGGACGGTGCATATTACGGGTAACACTGTGATTGATGCGCTGAAGGCGGTATCAGAGTTGCGAACTCCGTTCTCCGATCCACGGCTAGAACAGCTTCGTGAGATCAGTTCCGAAGGCAAGCGCATCGTTCTAGTCACGGCGCACCGCCGCGAGAATCTTGCAGGTGTGATGGAGGGGATCGGCGTTGCCCTTGCGAAGATCGCAAGAGCCAGAGACGACGTGCACCTCGTGTTCCCTATACACAAGAATCCTGCAGTCAGGGATGCGGTCCTTCCACAAGTTGATGGTATCGACAGTTTGACGATCACGGAGCCTCTTGGGTACGGAGAGTTCACTCGCTTGATGGCAATGTCGGATATCGTACTGACCGACTCCGGGGGCGTCCAGGAGGAGGCGCCGTCACTGGGCAAGCCGGTTCTGGTCATGCGAGACACAACCGAAAGACCTGAGGCGGTGAAGGCTGGTACGGTACGTCTTGTTGGTACTGTCCCCGACAAGATCGTGGCAGAGGTTTCGCGGCTCTTGGATGACCCAACGGAGTACGAGCGCATGTCCCGTTCCGTCAATCCTTACGGCGACGGGTTGGCTGCAGATCGTACTCTGGCTGCGCTAGAGAACTTCTTCGATCTCGGTTCCGCCGCTCCGGACTTCTTGCCCCATCAGTAAACCAGCGTCATGAGTTCGTGGGTTGCTACCGGGCTGGGGGCCCTGGACGTCGTGGAT
>CALAGB010000136.1 GCA_937891245.1 uncultured Thermomicrobiales bacterium
CACGACGAAGAGCACCGGCAGGATGAAGAGCGCGACCGGAAGCACCATGCGGACGCTTGCCTTGCCTCCTTCTTCGATAATTCTCAGTCGCTTCTGCTCTCGAATCGCATCCGCTTGGGTTGACAGGGTTTGGACCAGTGGCAGCCCTTGTTCATGTGTGGTGCGAAGCTGGACGACCACCATCGTCAGCTCAGGGAGTGCCGCGCGCTGCGCCATAGCTTCAAGCGCATCGATGACTGAGGTGTGCCCGAATGCCATTTCGCGGACGACGTGGCGGAGTTCGTCAGCGATCAGGCCGTGGGTCTGTTGCGCGACGACTTGAAGCGATTGCTCCAGAGCCAACCCAGCCGAGGCGGTGATCGTCAAAAGGTCGAGGATCGCAGGCAGCTCCACGATGACGCGCATTCGGCGGCAGGCGACCCGGCGACGAAGATCCCAGTCTGGGACGAGGAACCCGGCAATTGATGCGATGAGCCACACCCAGACAGGCCAGACACCAAAAGGATGAAGCTCAAGACCATTCATGAGCGGGAAGAGCGCCAGTCCGATCAGGCCTGTTGCGACTTTTTCTCCGATGAACTGTGTTGGCTGAACGTCCGGCCGTTCCAATGCGAGCCAGCGTTCGAAGTCAGCGGTGCGCGCGACGCCGATCTGCCCGAAGGTCGCCCGCACCAGGCGTCCGACATCATCAAGCAGTGGGCCGAGGAATGCGTCCAACATAGGTGAGGCGAACAAGCGTTGCGACGCTGGCTTCCGCAATTCCTGCTGGAGTCGCTGCTCCACATTCAGTCGGCGCAGTCGCTCGACGAGATCAGGTTTCGGCCGACCAATCGGTTGCGCGACGAGTGGGAGCAACGCACCGATGCCGAAAACGATCGGCCAGCCCACGACAGACACTGGCGTACCATGCAGCTGTGCGATAAACATTGGTGCTGTCATGGCACAAGCACCCGAGGCTCATTCGGTAGGCGCGTCAGCCAACGCATACCGACGTAGCCGAGCACCACACTCAACACGCACGCTGCCATCACCAATTGACCACGTGCCGTGCTGAACAGGTCGAGATATCCAGGATTGAGGAGTCGAATGACGAAGAGCAGCACCAGCGGGACGGCGACGATGATCCGCGCTGAGAGCACGGTGCGCGCCTGATAGGCGCGGAGTTCCTGCTGAATTCGGAGCTCGGCACGAGTGGCATTCGCCAGACGATCGAGTACCTGGCTGACGTTCCGACCGCCGAGCCGATCGTTGAGCAGCAGCGTCGCCGCAGCCACGTCGAAGACCGGATCAGCCAGCTGCTCACGCATCGCCGAGACGGCCGCTTCGAGACCCGACAGCCGGAGCTCGCGTGCCAATTGGGTGAACGCAGGGCGGAGTGTCTCCGGTCCGCTTCGCGCGAGGCAGACGAATGCCTCTTGCATCGAGAGCCCGCTTCGGATTGCGTCTCGCAGTTGCCCGATGGCTTCGACGAGCGCCGCCTGAACGACGGCACGGCGCCGATCGTATTGTCGTAGCGTATACGCCATAGGAAGCAAGCCGCCGAGGCCGGCCGCGAGTACGCTCACCGCTGGCCAACCGAGGAGCAACTGGGCGAGCAGCCCGGTTACAAGGGAAGTCCCGGCGACCACGAACACGAATTCGCGCGCTCGAACGCCATGGAGTCCAGCACGTGAGAGGAAACGCTCGATCATTCGTCGCGACTGAGGATCTGGTCGCGACGACGGCGATGTCAAGCCAGTGAAGAGCAGGAAGACTCCGACACCATGGGTAATCGATAGGACCACTGGAATCATTCGTCCCGCCTCCTTTGACTGCGACAGTCGCTGCCACCAGTTACTTGGCCGTCACGACAGCCGTACCGAAACTGCTTCCTCGGAAAGCGGGAGGCTATACGGCACGCCTTTCGCAGCGAACTTCGCCAGGCAGCGCGGCTGGGTGCCGGTCCAGGACAACCGCTCGTGCGTGGGGGCGAGCGTCCACAACTCCTGTCCGATCAAGGTCGTGCCCTCCAGACCGGTAACTTCGAAGATGCTCGTGATGCGCCTCTGGCCAGACTGCGGATCGAACTGCACGTGCACGACCAGATCGATCGTCCGCGCCACCATCTTGGTCAGTGCTTCACCACTCAATCGCTCCTCGGCCATCATCGCCAGGGTCACCAGGCGCTCCAGCGCATCACGAGCCGAATTCCCATGGATCGTGGTCAGGCTTCCCTCGTGGCCCGTGTTCATCGCCAGCAGCATGTCCAGCGCCTCGGCGCCGCGCACCTCGCCGACCACGATCCGCGTCGGCCGCATCCGCAAGGCGTTGCGCACCAAGTCGCGGATATGGATCGCACCGATTCCCTCGACGTTGCTGCCGCGTGCTTGCAGGCCGACACAGTCGGGCAGACGACCTTCGAGCTGGAGTTCGGCCACCTCCTCCACCGTGATCACCCGCTCATCCAGCGAGGCGATCGCGGTGCCGAGCGCATTGAGCAGCGTCGTTTTGCCACTGCCGGTGGGACCGCTCACGAGGAGGTTCAGACCCGCCTGGACGGCGGCATCGAGGAACTGCGCGGCGGAATTGGAAAGCGTCCCAAGGCTGACCAATTCTTCCAGGGAGTGGGCGCGCAAGATGAATTTGCGGATCGTGACCGCGCACCAACGCGTGGTTGCCGGTGGAATGGCGGCATTGAGTCGTGCACCGTCGGGCAGGCGGGCATCCACCATCGGTGAGGTCTCGTCGAGCCGACGGCCGAGCGGGCCGACCAAGCGCTTGACGAGCTGGCGGAGTTCGTCGTCGTCCTCGAAATAGAGGTCGGGGAGCAAACGCTTCTGACCGTCCGCGATGACGAAGATCCGGTTCGGCCCGTTACAAATGATCTCTTCGATGTCCGGTGCCAGCATGTAGGGCTGCAAGATGCCGAGCCCGAGCACGTCGTCGACGAGTCGTTGCTCCGTCGCTTGTGGATCGGTGAGCAGTGGCGCGTTGGTCGAGGCCGCACGGCGCTGGGAGGCGATGATCTGCTCGCGGATGATCGTACGAATTCGCTCCTCGTCCTCAACACCAGGCGTGAGCAGCCGTCGCTCGCCGAGCAGTTGGCTGACTGCGGTGTGCACATCGGCGCGCAACACCCGTTCAGTTGCTTGGTCACTCGCGGATGGTGCAGTTCGATCAACGATTGCCGAAGAGTGAGCTGGCATCGAATCAATCCTCTGCGGTAGACAGGCGTGATCTCAGTCGGCCGTGCGTGAGTCGCCGCAAAGCCAGTCGGACGCGGCCAATCTCGTCTTGCGCGTGTGGCGCCACCATATCTCCGTGATGAATATCAGCGGCGAGATGACGCAAGGCGCGCCCGCCCGGGCTACGACGGTCAAGGACCAGCGGTTGCTGCGCCGCGAGCGCCCGTTGCACATGGAGGTAGTCGAACGGAATAACCGCCGTTGCTGGTATGCCCAGAGCCCACTCAATCTCTGGAACCCGATGGTGATGACGACGATCGTGGCGATTGATGATGAGAGCGAGGGAGTTAGGATCGATATGAGCCTCACGGTGAATAATGTCGAGCTGTGTCCGGGCCTGCCAGAGACTGACCAGGTCAGCTCCTGTCACGAACAACACTTGGTCGGCACGCCATAGCGCGCTCCGATGCACCTGTGCGGTCGTGCCGCTCAGATCGGCACCAATGTCGATGAGCACGTACTGATATCGACACTGGAGGCGAGAGATCAGTCGCTCGAAGAACTCTGAGGAGACTGCCGTCTTCGGTATTGATTGCGGCACGCCACAAATGAGCGAGCACGCGGGCTCGGACTTGCTCAATGGCTGAATCTCTTGCGCGAGGGCGTCGTCCAACCCCCTCACGATGGCAGCGCCAGCCTGGGCGAGTACCGAGAGATTACGAGTTGGATCCGCGTCTACGTGAGCCGCAATGCTGGGCGCAGACAGATCGGCATCTACGATGATCGTCGACGCCACTGTCCCAAGCGTCGTCGCGAGGTTGAGCGCCACCGTAGTACAACCCGGACTCCCGGGCCCTCCCGCAACGACGACGACACGACCAGTCGGCGGGTCTTCCATACAAGCGACTGGCTCAACGTGCCGAACTCGTTCCCGATGGGATGCCCCTTTACGGATATGCGGTCGGCCAACGGCGAATGCGTCGACAACTGCTTGTCGGACCAATCCAGCATCCGCATCCCGTGGCAGTGCCGGTCCGAGAATGTCTGACAACGGCGAGTCATCATTCAGTTCAGCCAAAAGCACGATCGGAGTCGAGCTATACACCAACTCCATAGCGATGCTGCGATTCAAACGGTGCAGTGTGTTGCCGACAAGGACTACATCGACTTCACCGAGTCGGACAAGTGACAAGAGTTGATCGGCTGACAGGCACCTGTCAACGATAACCAGGTCACCGTTCTCGCCCAGAATCGACATCAGCGTCCGTTCACGCTCGGCGTTGCCCAAACCGATCGCTACTCTGAGCACCGGCAATTCGACCCTGCTCGATATGTAATCCGGATGCCCGTCAATTCCCGCCATTGCTCTGACCTTCGAGTCCCGGGAGTAACGCAACATCAAGCTTGCCGGCCCACTTGGCTTGCGCCAGCCGAATCGCATCTTCGGGAGTGACACTGAGGGTCAGCCAGCTGATTTGACCGATGTTTCCGGCGGCGCCTGATGTGCCATTCGACGGCGACGTGTTGATGACGGTGGTTGATGGTGAGTAGCCGACGTCGTAGGCGGATGCTTGTGGCAGCACGACGCTGGTCTTCGCGTCC
>CALAGB010000137.1 GCA_937891245.1 uncultured Thermomicrobiales bacterium
CGCTCTTCGGCACACCGCACGGCCTCGATTTCCGGCAGGCAGCCGCGCTCTACGACGCTCAGTACCGGCTGGCGGAGGGACACGCTGCGTATCGCGAGGCGATCGCGGCATCGCTCTCCGAACCGGGACTCAAGATCATCGAACTGCGTACAAACCGCGTGCGCAATGTCGAACTGCACACGCGGATCTGGCGCGCGGCGTCGTCCGCGCTGACGGATGAGGTACTCACGTGCCCCGCAGTGCCATAAACGGTATTCATCTGAATGTCGAGCAAGCCGGTTCCGGGCCTCCGCTCGTCCTGCTGCACGGCTTCACCGGCAGCGCGGTGACCTGGGAGCCGCACATCGCCGCGTTCGGCCGGCGCTATACCGTGTATGCGATCGACGTCATCGGCCATGGTCAATCGGATGCGCCGCTCGATCTGGAACATTACCGAATGGAGCGGGCCGTCGAGGATTTGCGTGCGTTGCTTGACCGTTTGGATCTCGCCTCGATCGTGTTGCTCGGGTATTCGATGGGCGGTCGCGTCGCCCTGCATCTGGCGCTCGCCCTGCCTGAGCGCATCCGGGCGCTGGTGCTCGAAAGCGCGTCACCCGGCATCGTCGGGCCGGTTGAGCGCGCCGCGCGGGTGCGTGCTGACGAGGCGTTGGCGGACTCGATTGAGCGCGATGGACTGGAGGCGTTCATCGACCGCTGGCAGAGCCTACCGCTCTTTGCCAGCCAGCAACGGCTGCCGTCCGATGTTTGGCAACGCCAGCGCACGACGCGGCTGGCGAACAACCCAACCGGCCTTGCGAACAGCCTGCGCGGTATGGGGGCCGGGGCGATGACGCCGGTCTGGGATCGGCTGGAAACGTTCGCCGCGCCGACCCTGCTTCTCGCTGGCGCGCTCGACGCGAAGTATGTCGCGCAGGGTGAGGCGATGGCGCGGCTTCTGCCCGCTGCGACGCGGCTGGTACTGCCGGATGCGGGGCACACGACGCATCTCGAAGCGCCGCATCGATTCGATCAGACGGTACTCGACTGGCTCACACGAACGATTACCGGAGGCTGTGATGGTCGCGCCGATATTGCTTGATCTCCCCGATGCCTTCGAGAGCGAGCGGCTGCTTATCCGGGCGCCGCGCCCGGGCGACGGCACAGCCATTGATGAGGCGGTGCGCGAGACGCTGGGTCCGCTCCGGCAATGGATGGACTGGGCGCTGCCCGAGCCGAGTGTCGAACTGTCCGAGGCGTTTGCCCGGCGAAGCGCGGCTGACTACATCGCGCGTACCGGTTTCCCGATGCTCCTCTGGCTGAAGGACGATACGTCGCTCGTCGGTTCCAGCGGCTTTTACGTCCGTGACTGGCTGGTTCCCTCGTTTGAGATCGGCTACTGGTGCCGGGCGCGCTTCGAAGGGCAGGGGTATATGACCGAAGCGGTACGCGCGATCTCGCACTTCGCCTTCGCCGAGCTTGGCGCACGGCGGCTCGAAATCCGTTGCGACGCGCGCAACGAGCGGAGCGCCCGCGTGGCTCGACGCACCGGCTACCAACTCGAAGGTCGCTTCCGGAATCATCGCATTGATACCAGCGGGCACCTGCAGGATTCTCTCATCTTTGCCCTCGTCTCGGACGACCAGGTTGTCGAGGCGACACCCTGTACTGTGAGGAATGGATCATGATCGAGCGAACGGCTCTCTGGCAACCCTGGCACGCTGCCGGCTTGGAGCATCTCCGGTTGCTGGAAAACGATGCAAGCGCGATCGCCGATAGCCTCGTCATCCAGTTGATCGACCATCAGCCGTTTCGATTGCACTACGAAATTCGCGTCGATGAGGCGTGGCGCGTGCGTGAGGCGAATCTCGACGTCTGGGCGCCGGAGTTGCGGCAACTCAAGCTCCTGTCCGATGGTCTCGGGCACTGGACCGAGGTCACCGGGGGAGCGCTCGACCCCCTGGACGGCTGCGTCGATATCGACATAACCACCACGCCGTTTACCAACACACTACCGATCCGGCGCATTCAGCTCGAACTCGGGGAGGGCGAGGAGATTTCGGTCGCCTATATCCGCGTGCCGGAGTTGAGCGTCGAGCTGGTGCGGCAGCGCTACACCTGCCTTGAAAAAGGAAGCGATGGGAGCCTCTATCGCTACGAAGGACTCGATACCGGTTTCGTGGCCGACTTGCCGGTCGATCCGGATGGGCTGGTCCTCGATTACCCCGGCATCTTCCGGCGGTTGCCGCTGGAATGAAGCCAGCATGCGGCGCCCGGATCGCTCCCAGCGGTCGGGACGTCGAGAACAGGAGCAATTGATGAACTGGGAAACGCTGAAAAAGTACAAGGATATCCGCTACGAGAAGTCCGAAGGTGAAGGGATCGCGAAGATCACGATCAACCGGCCGGAGGTACATAACGCCTTCCGTCCGGAAACCGTGACCGAGATGATCGATGCCTTCGCCGACGTGCGTGAGCGACCCGACCTCGGGGTCGTGCTCCTGACCGGCGAGGGCGACCGTGCCTTCTGCTCGGGTGGTGACCAGCGCGTGCGAACCGACGGCGGCTACGCCGGCGAGGATCGCGTGCCTCGGCTCAACGTGCTCGATTTGCAAAAGCAGATTCGCCAGCTGCCGAAGCCGGTCATCGCCGTTGTGGCGGGCTATGCCGTCGGCGGTGGGCATGTGTTGCATCTCATCTGCGATCTGACGATCGCGGCCGATAACGCGATCTTCGGCCAGGCCGGACCGCGCGTCGGCAGCTTCGACGCCGGTTACGGGGCGACCTACCTGGCACGCGTCGTGGGGCACAAGAAGGCGCGCGAGATCTGGTATCTCTGCCGCCAGTATTCAGCCGACGATGCCTTCCAGATGGGGCTCGTCAACACGGTCGTGCCGCTGGCGCAGCTGCATGACGAGGCGATCCAGTGGGCGCGCGAGATTCTGGAGAAGAGCCCGACGGCGCTGCGCTTCCTGAAAGCCGCCTTCGCCGCCGACACCGATGGTCTGGCCGGACTGCAGGAACTGGCCGGCGATTCAACCTTGCTCTACTACCTGACCGAAGAGGCGAAAGAGGGCCAGCGGGCGTTCCTGGAGAAGCGGAAGCCGGACTTCTCCAAGTTCCCGCGCTTTCCATAGGGAGGACCCGACGTCCTCTATCGTCCAGATCAGAATTGTTGGGGGAGGAGCTTGCTCCTCCCTTACGAGGCGGATTACGTCGATTCGTTGAAAATGGGGAGTTTTGTTGATGGAGCAGAGCGGCGTGGCGATTTCGCCGAGTCGCGCGCGAGTCTGGTATCTGGCCGCGCGGCCACCGACGCTGCCGGCCGCCGTGGTGCCGGTGCTGGTTGGGACGGCCGTCGGAGTCAGTGAGGCGTCGTTCCGGCCGCTCGTCTTTATCGCGGCTCTTGTTGCGTCGCTGCTGATCCAAATCGCCACCAACTTTGCCAACGATCTGTCGGACTTCCATAAGGGCGCCGACAACGAGACGCGCGTCGGACCGTTGCGGGTGGCGCAGAGCGGGCTGATCACGCCCGGCGATCTGAAACGCGGCATCGTCGTCACCTTCGGCCTGGCCATGCTCGTCGGGCTCTATCTCATCTATATCGGCGGCTGGCCGATTCTGCTGATCGGGATCTTCTCGATCCTGAGCGGCATGGCGTATACCGGTGGGCCATGGCCGCTCGGCTATCACGGCCTGGGCGATCTCTTCGTCGGTGTACGGTGCGCCCAAGGCACGCAAACCGCG
>CALAGB010000138.1 GCA_937891245.1 uncultured Thermomicrobiales bacterium
TTCTTCCGGCGAACGCAAATCCGGATCGCTGACGATCTCCATCAGCGGTGCACCCGAGCGATTGACATCGACCAGGCTATATTGTTCGCCGCCCGTCTCGCGATGCACCAACCGCGCAGTGTCCTCTTCGAGATGCACACGACGGATACCGATACGCCGCCGCTCCGAGCCGACCTCGACATCCAGACGGCCGTCGAGGCAGAACGGGAGATCGTATTGCGAGATCTGATACCCCTTCATCAGGTCGGGGTAGATGTAATTTTTGCGATCGAACTTGCTGAAGCTGGGGACGGAGCAATTCAGCGCCAGCCCCGTCATGATCGTAAAGCTGACCGCCTCACGATTGATGACCGGGAGCGCGCCGGGTAAGCCGAGGCAGACCGGACAAACGTGCGAGTTCGGCGCGGCCGACGCATACGCTGTCGAACATCCGCAATACATTTTGGACTTCGTCAGCAATTGCGCGTGAACTTCGAGTCCAATGACCGTTTCGAATTCCAACGTTTGCACCCCGTGTTCCCGCCCAAATTGGGACTTCGCGATTATAGCACGGGGGTTTCCATCCGCGAATGACTGAATTGTGATGTATGCATCCGAAGGGAGCGACCGGGACTGGCGGGCAGTGTATGGAGTTAGTTGCCGCCACCGACCGACGTATTAGAGATTGCCGGGAGTCCGAGCAGCTTGCGCACATCGTTGACGAGTTGATCGGCCGATTTAACCTGGTCGTCAAGCGTACCGAGACGCGTCTGGACACCCTGCTGTGTCGCGTCCAGCCGACCGGTCAATTGCTGCGACTCGCCGTTCAAGCCCTCTTGCGACCCGGCGAGCGTTGCGCGCGCCGCTGAGATGTCGCCCGATTGGTTCTGCGTTTCGTTACGCAGGGCGGTGCCATCCTGCTGCAAGCGTTGTAAATCGCTATTCATCGATGCGATCTGGGACTGCAATGAGGCGATCTGAGCATGCGCCGCATCGTTGGCGGGATTGACCGGTGAGTCGCCGACGATCGGCAGTACCTTGGATGCGGGAAGCGACGCGGCTGGGCCAACATACGGAGCCGCCACAACGATGGGGAGCGTCGTCGCCTGGTGACTGGCTACGGCAATCGACGCGGTCGCCGATATGCCCATCGTCGACGCAAATGCCAGCGCCAACAGCCAGTTCGAGACGCGCTGTTTCTGAACGAGCCAGGGCGGTAGAAGATCGAGCAGTTGGACCGGTCGGGCCACGTCGAAGCCGCTTCGTCGTGGCGGTTGTCCGATCGCCGGCACCAACTCCCGGAAGATGACCCGATTCGCTCCAAGTGGTTGCATCCGCTCGCTCACAATCATGCGCAGAGCGTATCGTGCGGCCCGAGCGACGCAAATAAGATGTGGGTACCAACGTGGTCATGCAAAGACCGTGCTTTTGGCCTATATCCAACGTGACCCCCAGCCTTTTGCAACTGAACGATTGTGAAACTCGGCAGGAGGCTGTGATAAGATCACCCCGTTCGGGCAGGATGATTCGGCAGGTGTTTTTGCCCGCGCGACTCGACATTTCGCTCTGATTGCGCACGTACAGAGTCACGTGGTCACAGCCGGATCGCTGACGAACCGGACACGTATTTTCGAAGGACTCCAGAAGCGCGGGGGCACCCGGTCCGCGGGGTCGTTCGAGGCAATCCCCAGCGAGGAGGCCGGGCCGACAGATGACGGTAAAGGCTGAGACCAAACTCATCACGCTCAAGATCAATAGCCAGGACGTGACGGTACCCGAAGGCACGACGATTCTCGAAGCGTGCCAACTCGAAGGCATCGAGGTTCCGAACCTCTGTTTCCAACCCTTGCTTCGCCCCTGGGGTTCGTGTCGCGTTTGCAGCGTTGAAATCCTTGGGCGACGCGGCGGACTGGTCGAATCGTGCGCCGCCCAGGCACGCGAGGGAATGGAAGTGCTGACCCATTCTCCGGCCGTGCTCGAATCGCGTCAGTTTCTTTTACAGATGTATTTGATCGACCACGCGCTCGACTGCCCGACCTGCGACAAATCGGGCGAGTGCTATCTGCAAGACAACACCTACCTGCACAATGTTCAGATCAGCCCCTATCAGCGGCCGAAGCTGGCACAGCAATACGATCATCTCAGCGACCTGATCGACTATAAGTGGGACCGCTGTATCATCTGTGCCCGCTGTACCCGCGTCTGCGATGAGGTCATTGGCGTTACCGCCATCGAAATGCTTAATCGCGGTCTGGAAGCCTCGATCGGCCCGGCCTACGGCATGGACCTGATGGACACGACCTGCATCAACTGCGGCATGTGTATCGCCGTCTGCCCGGTCGGCGCGATGACCGACCGTAAGTTCGCCCACCATCCGTGGGAACTCGAAGCAACCGAAACGATCTGCGGCTTCTGTGATGTCGGCTGCACGCTGAACGTCGAGCATAACCGAGGTCTTGTCCGGCGCGTCTCGCATCTCTGGGACCGCGGCGTGAACTACGGCTATACCTGCGAACGCGGCAAGTGGGGCTACGAACAGGTGCAACATCCCGAGCGCCTCTACTCCGCGCAAATCCGCGAGGGCGCAGCGCTCCGCGATGCCGACGTCGACGAAGCGCTCGATCTCGTCGCCGACAAGCTGCGTCACTATCAGGGCGATCAGTTCGCAGCGCTCGCCTCGACCAGCAATACCAATGAAGAGAACTACCTGCTGCAGCAGTTCACCCGTGCCGTCATGGGCACCAACAACATCGATCGGCTCATGACCGAGGGTCAGCGCGCCGTCGATCGGGCGCTGCGCGATTCGCTCGGCGTCCAGGCAAGCACCAACTCGGTACAGGAGATGTTCTCTGAACCGGGCTGTACGCTCGTCGTCGGTCCGAATATCGTCGAAAAGGCACCGGTCGGCAGTTATTGGATCAACTGGGCGAAGACCTACCGCGAAGCGAAGGCGGTCGTGATCAGTCGCGACCACTTCCCGATGTGCGAGCGCGCCGAAGTGTGGCTCAAGCCACCGGCCGGCGGAGAAGCCGCCATCATCAACGCCATTGCCCAGGTGATCGTCTCCGAGAAGCTCGGAAATCCGGCTCAGAGTCTGAACGATAACTACGCCGCCTGGCTCGCGTCCCTGAAGGATTTCAGTCTTGATCGCGTCGCGCAGGCGACCGGCGTGCCAGCCGAGGATATTCGCCGAGCCGCCATCTTGTACGCGACCGGCGGACACGACGATGTGACAGCGACCCGCACCAAGCCGAGTACGATCTACCAGACACTCGCCAATGACCCGGCCGACATCGCCTATCCCGCTTCACTGGCGCTCAACAACCTGGCGCTGTTGACCGGGCAGATCGGCACGAGCGGCGGCGGTGTGATCGCGTTCCGTGGCCCGAGCAATGTGCAGGGTTCCGCCGATGCTGGATGCACGCCCGATCGGCTCCCCGGCTACCGCGACGCGTCCGATGCCGACGCGCGTCGGACGTTCGAAGCCGCCTGGTTGCCGCGCTGGAACGACACGGCGGTTCCGCAAAACGGTTTCAAGCAGACCCGTTCGTTGCCGGACAGCGCCGGACTATCGCTCGACCAGATGATCGAGGCGATCGAAGCCGGCCGGATCAAAGCGATGTACATCGCGAACAGCACTCATCCCGGTCATTATGGTCTCGACCCGAAGCTGATCGCAGTGCTGCCGAAGCTCGAATTCCTGGTTGTCGAAGACACCTTCCCGAGCGAGTTGACCGAGCAGGCCGACGTCGTGCTACCGGGCGCCATGTTCCTCGAAAAGGACGGCACCTTTACAAACGCCGACCGGACAATCCAGCGTGTTCGATTGACGTTGGAGGCACCGGGTGAGGCGCATGCCGGTTGGTGGTATGTGCAGCAGCTCGCACAACGGCTCGGCTATGACCTCGACCACCGACATCCGGCCGCGGTGCTCGAAGAGATGTCGAAGCTGATCACGCTCTATCAGGGCGCGTCATTCCCGCGTCTGGAGCGCGGGCCGATGCAGTGGCCGACCCAGCCATTCGGGGTTGGACAGGCCGCCTATCTGAGCGTCGGCAGTGGGCTGGTACCGGAGTCGGTTCATTTCGTAGCGGACTAAGTTCGACGCGCGCGAGATCGAGAAAGAGGACGCATGCTCGACGAGGTAAAAGGTTTTCTCGTCACCCTACGCCGCCTCGGTGTTCCGAACAAGACGGTGCAATACCCCGATGAAAAGCGGATCATGCCCGGGCGCTTCCGCGGGCTTCCCTCGTTGCGCGCCGATCCAGAAACAGGCGAAGCACTCTGTGTCGCCTGCGGTCTCTGCGCCCGCATCTGCCCGACCAGCTGTCTGGAAATGAACGTCCTCCCCTCGGAAGAGGGCGATCGCGAACTCGGCGAATTTATCCTGCGTTCCGGCCGGTGCCTCTTCTGTGGTTTCTGTGCCCAGGTCTGCCCGGTCGATGCGATCACCATGAGCGGCGAATTCGAGATGGCAACGATGGAGCGCGAGGGCATGATCTACACCAAGACGGAACTTGCCTCCATCGGCGCTCAAAATCCGACCTGGTGGGCCTCGCGCTAATCCACACCTTCCACACCTGCTGTAAGATCGAAGCACGGCTGAGTCGAACGATCAGCCGTGCAGCAGATGAACGGAGGGATAGCCATGGCCAGAGAATTTCCATTCTATTGCGCGGGCGAATGGCGTACGTCGGACCAGCGGTTCGAGGTCAAGAACCCGTATAACGACGAAGTCATCGGCGTGACCTCGTTCGCCACCGAGCAGGACTACGAAGACGCGGTGACGGCCGCCGAGTCCGCCTTCGAAGAGATGCGCCGCCTCGGTACCTACGAGCGTGTTCAAATCCTCCAAAAGCTGACGGACGGGCTGACGGCACGCGAGGATGAGATCACCCGCATGATCGCGCAGGAGGCGGGCAAGCCGCTTCGTGACGCCCGCGCCGAAGCCGCTCGCGGCGTCTTCACCTTCCAGACTGCCGTCGAAGAAGCAAAACGCATCGGTGGTGAGGTCATTCCGCTCGATCTGATGGCATCCTCAGCCGGACGCTTCGGCATCACCCGGCGCTTTCCGATCGGGCCGATCGCCGGGATTTCGCCGTTCAACTATCCGCTCAATCTGGCGCTTCACAAGATCGCCCCGGCGATCGCCGCCGGTAACACGATCGTGCTCAAGCCACCGACACGCGATCCCCTGACGATGTTGCTGATGGCCGAGATCCTGGCCGATGTCGGGCTGCCCAAGGGCGCCGTCAGCGTCATGCCGATGGATCGCGCCACCGGTGATCGTCTCGTCACCGACGACCGCTTTAAGCTGCTAAGTTTTACCGGCTCTCCGGCTGTCGGCTGGGACATGAAGAATCGCGCGGGCAAGAAGAAAGTCGTACTGGAACTCGGCGGTAACGCCGGCGTCATCGTCGATGCAGACGCCGATCTCGAATTCGCAGCGAATCGCATTCGCACCGGTGCATTCTCGTACGCCGGGCAGGTCTGCATCTCGGTACAGCGCGCCTACATCCATCGCTCCCGCTTCGAGGAGTTCAGCCACAAGCTGGTCGAGCAGATCCAGGCAATGAAGATCGGTGACCCGCTCGATGAGGCGACCGATCTCGGACCGATGATCGACGACAAAGCAGCGCAACGCACTGAAGAATGGGTCAACCAGGCGGTCGCCGAGGGAGCCAAGATCTTGACCGGCGGCAAAGCGGAGGGACGCTTCTTCCAACCGACCGTGCTGACCGACGCTCGGCGCACGAGCTTCGTCTGCAGCCGCGAAGCATTTGCACCGCTCGTCAATCTCTTCCCGTTCGACGAATTCGAGGACGCACTGACGGAAGTCAACGACTCGGTCTTCGGCCTACAGGCCGGCGTCTTCACCGGTCGTTTGGAGCACGCCCTGCACGCCTTCGAAACGCTCGAAGTCGGCGGCGTGATGATCAACGACATACCGACGTACCGCATCGACCACATGCCCTACGGCGGAGTCAAGGACTCCGGCCTCAGCCGAGAAGGACTCCGCTACTCCATCGAAGACATGACCGAACCACGGTTGATGGTGGTGAATCGGATCGGGTAGAGACACGGCCCCTCTCCCCGACCCGCTCGCGGGTGACCGGGGGAGGGGAGCAGGCGCGCGACTAAAGTCGCTTGGGCGCCATGAATGCCGCCCCTACGCAACAATTTCCCATGTAGGGGCGACATTCATGGCGCCCTCGTCACCCAGCACCCACGTTGCAGGAACATATCCAACTTCGCCGCAAGACACCCCTCTCCCGGGGCACCCGCGAGCGGGTCGGGGAGAGGCGCCGAGGATGAGGGCGGCCTTCCGCTTGCCACGCGCTACTTCTCGACCAACGCCCGCAACGTCGCCAAATTCTCGATGTCCTCGTGGAGGTCATCGCTCTTCGGGGTTTCGAGGAGGGCGGCATGCTCGATGAAGCGTGGATCGTTCACGAAGTGGCGGAAACCTTCAAGCCCGATCTCGCCGGCGCCGATGTGATCGTGGCGGTCGCGGCGCGAGCCGAATTCTTTCTTCGAGTCGTTGAAGTGGAAGACTTTCAGCTTGTCGAGGCCGAGGATCGAGTCGAAGGCGTCCATCGTCTCGGCGTAGCCTCCGGCAGTGCGGATTTCGTAACCGGCGGCGAAGGCGTGGCAGGTGTCGAAGCAGTAACCGACGCGCTCCTGTTCGGTCACCTGGGCCATGATGGCAGCCAACTGCTCGAAGCGCCAGCCGATGTTCGAGCCTTGCCCGGCGGTCGTTTCCAGCAGCGTCATGACGTTGTAGCCGGCCAGATCGCGATTGATCCGGTTAAGCGCCTCGGCGATACGCGCGATCCCTTCCTCCTCCGTCGATTTGACATAGGAGCCGGGGTGCGTCACGAGGAACGGCACCTCGAGCTGCTCGCAGCGTTCGAGTTCGATGCGGAAGGCCTCGATCGACTTTTCCCAGAGTTCGTCGTCCGGTGATGCGAGGTTGATCAGATACGAGTCGTGGGCGACGACCGGGTGAATCTCGCTCGCGGCCAGGCGAGACTTATAGAGTTCCGCCTGTTCATCGGTGATCGGCTTGGCTTTCCACTGATTACCATTTTTGGTGAAGATCTGTAGAGCATCGCAGCCCGCCCGTTCGGCTCGATCAACCGATTTTTCCAGGCCACCAGCGATCGACATATGGGCACCGAAGCGCATTACTCCTCTTTTCTCGACGGTCCGTTCTCCGGCGAATCTATGAGCTCCTGAAGCTGTTTCTGATTGAATCCCACGGTCACGCCACCGGGGCTGATAATAAGTGGGCGGCGGAGCAACGTCGGCTCTTGCACCATGAGATCGAGAAGCTCATCATCACTCGGCTGCCGTTCGGCCAGCCCGAGCGCTTTATAGGCGCGACTCCGCTTTGAAAGCACCTCGCTCGGCGTCAATCCGGCTCGTTGTAGCGTCTCCGCCAACTCTTCGCGCGTGAAGCGTTCTTTAAAATAATCGCGCCGCTCATATTCGACGCCATGCGCACTGAGGAACTCCTCAGCCTTCTTGCACGACGTTCAGGTGGGGTGAACGAAAATTTCCATGCTTCCGACCCTCCGCGTTGCTCGTTCGACCGACCGGCGACGAGAATATATCATAGTACGTACGCATCCGCACAGACGTTCGACTTCGTTATTCGCGGGGCCAGCCCGATCGTTCCCAGGCGGGCGACGGGTACGTGTAAAAGCCGCGGCCACTCTTACGCCCGAGCTCGCCGCGCGCCACCATGTCGACCAGCATCTGCGGCGGAACGTCGTTCGGATCGCCGCTCTGCTCGGCGTAGTGCCGTTCGATGTCGAGCACGACGTCCAGCCCGACCCGGTCCATCATGGCGAACGGTCCGATGTGTGCCTCCATCGACAGGCACCAGAGCCGGTCAACATCCTCGGCGCTCGCGACACCTTCGGCGACGACCTTCAGGCTCTCGCGTTTCACCGCGCGCCAGACGCGATTGAACACAAAGCCGGTACTCTCTGCCTCAGCCACGACCGGCACCAGTCCCGAACGCCGCGCCAATGCGGCGACGCGTTCGATGTTCCTGGCATCGGTGTCGCCGCAGGTCATCAGTTCGAGGCCGGATCGCCGCCAGGGGACGTTGTAGTAGTGGCTATTCATCAGTCGCTCCGGGTGTCGGGTGACATCCGCCAGGTGGCGGCTCTTGAACGACGAACTGTTGGTCGCGAGAATCGTTTCCGGACCGGTGATCCGAGAAAGCTCGGCGAACAGCTCCCGCTTGAGGTCCATTCGCTCCGGAATTGCCTCGATTACGTACCAACAACCGGCGACCGTCGCCTCCAACGTCTCCGTACCCCGCACCAGGTCGCCGAGATCGGCGGCGCGTGCCGGCAATTCTCCGCCGGCTGCCAGCGCCCCGCCGTGCTCACGGATGCGTTCGAGCGCGTTCACCACGACCGCCGCGTCGCGGTCGTAGAGCCGGATCGGCGTGCCGTAGGCGGCAAGCTGCAAGGCGATCTGCCAGCCCATCGTACCGGCTCCGATAAGCGCAACCGCGTCGCTCTGGTTCATTATCGTCATCCCCTACTCGCTCATTCAGCGGATCGGATTTTGAATGGCCGCCGAATCTCGTTGTACACTCGCGCGGGAGGAACCGATGCGGGTATTGATTAGCGGCGGAACGGGACAGCTAGGTCGGGCGCTCTTGCGCACGGCGCCACTCGCCGATTGTTTCGCGCCCGACCGGCAACGACTCAACCTTACCGATTTTGACGCACTCTGGACGGAGGTCAAGCAGTTCGCGCCGGATGTCATCATCCACGCCGCCGCGATGACCGACGTCGACGGCTGTGAGCGCGAGCCGGACACTGCCTGGCGCATCAACGCGCTGGCAACCCAGCAGATGGCCGCGGCCGCGCAGGAAGTGGGTGCCCGCCTGGTCTATGTCTCAACGAATTTCGTCTTCGATGGTGAAGCAGACGAGCCGTACCACGAGTTCGCGAAACCCGCCCCGATCAGCATCTACGGCGCCTCCAAGCTCGGTGGCGAAGATGCTGTCCGCGCGCTCTGCCCCAGACATTATGTCGTGCGCACGGCGATGGTCTACGACGAGACCGGCCGCAATTTCGTGAACACGATGCTGCGCCTGGCCCAGACTCATGACCCACTCACTGTCGTCAACGACCAGTACGGCAACCCGACCTATGCCCACGATCTGGCGCTGGCGATCTGGAAGCTGATCGAGCAGCCGTCGTACGGCACATTTCATCTGACGAACCAGGGAGAAACGAGTTGGTTCGACTGGGCTGTTGAGATCTTTCGGCTCTCCGAGGTCGACATTCGCGTCGAGCCGATTCCTGCCGCCAGCTACCAACGCGCGGCCCGACCGCCGCGGAACGGCGTGCTGGCGAACCTGGCTGGGGCCGCCCGTGGTATCGAACTGCCGCATTGGCAGGACGCGCTCGCTCGCTGTTTGGCGAAGCGTTCGACTCCATGAGCGCTCACGTCGACATCATCATCCCCACCTACAACGGCTACCAACATCTCGCTCACTGCCTCAACGCGCTGCGGGCCCAGACACACGACGCGTTTCGCGTCATCGTCGTTGACGATGCCTCGACCGACGGCACGCCCGAGCGACTCCATCGCGATTGGCCGGAGGTCGAACCGCTCCTGCTGCCGCGTAACAGCGGCCTCGTCACCGCGGTCAATGCCGGGCTGGCGCTGAGCGAGGCCGAGTACGTGGCACTGCTGAACAACGACACCGAACCGGAACCAGGCTGGCTCGCGGCGCTGGTCGATGCGCTCGACCGCCATCCGAAGGCGGCCGCGATCGCCAGCAAAATGCTTCTGTTCAACCAACGCGACACGTTTCATGCGGCAGGCGACACCTACGCGCGGAATGGCCGACCCGGTAATCGCGGCGTCTGGCAACGCGACAGCGGTCAGTTCGACTGCGAGGAAGAAGTCTTCGGCGCCTGCGCCGGTGCCGCACTCTATCGCCGGAGCGCGCTTGATGAAGTCGCACGCATCGACGGCGCGATTCTCGATCCGAGCTTCTTCATGTACTGCGAGGATGTTGACCTGAGCTGGCGGTTACGCCTGCGCGGCCACGCGATCGTCTACGCTCCGGCCGCCGTCGTCTATCATCATCTTTCAGCAACCGGCGGTGGGCCGCTCGCCTCGTACTACGTCGCGCGCAATACCTTGAACGTCATACTCAAGGATCTCCCCGGTTCGCTTCTCTGGCAGAATCTCCGGGCGATCGTCGCGGATCAGGTACGTGATGCCTGGCAAACGTTGCCGCACGTACGCGAACCGGCCGCCCGCGCGCGCCTATGTGGCGTACTGGCTGCCTTCCGATCGGCACCGCTGATGCTTGCCAAACGTCGCAAGATCCAGCGCGCTCGTCGCGTCTCGATTGCGGACCTCGAACGCTTCCTCGACCAGTAACGACGACTTCGCCGTTACCCGGCCCCTCCGCCTCCCCCGCCTGTCATCCTGAGCCGCCGCGAAGGATCTCCTTCCCGTGTCCCCACTGCGTTATTGCCGGGGCAAGTCTGGAGAGATCCTTCGCAGCGGCTCAGGACGACAAAAGGGGGTCACGATGGTATATGGGAAAGGATGCCGGTGGTCAGGGCGATGGTGTTTCGGACGACGTGGGATTCGCCGGATCGATGGCGCTGCGGTCGCGGATCGTCGCGAGGTCGATCGTGCCGCGCACCTTGCCGTCAGGGTCGGCGACGGTCAAGACCGGCGCGCCGCTTTCCAGCAGCAGGCTGAGCGCTTCGCGCAACGATTCGGTCGACTCGATCACCGGGCCGTCGCCGGCCAGCGTCCCACCCACCGGACGCATCGCGGCAGTGACCGGCATGAGGCTCAAGCGGCGCAACACGTCCTCGCTCCCGAGCAGGTCGCTCACGAATTGATCGGACGGTTGGAGCACGATCTGCTCCGGATCGCCATACTGCACGACTTCCCCATCGCGCATGACGATGATGCGGTCGGCCAGTCGTACCGCTTCTTCTACATCATGAGTGACGAAGAGGATTGTCGGCCCAAGTTGCTGGTGAATGCGCTTGAGTTCGCGTTGCAGTCGATTCCGTGTAATCGCATCGAGCGCGCCGAACGGCTCGTCCATCAACAACGTCGTCGGGTTGAC
Source organism: uncultured Thermomicrobiales bacterium (assembly GCA_937891245.1). GTDB lineage: Bacteria > Chloroflexota > Chloroflexia > Thermomicrobiales > Thermomicrobiaceae > CALAGB01. The sequence continues at coordinate 11,117 of CALAGB010000138.1, forward strand.
CGCAAGCGCCCGTGCCAGGCCAACGCGCTGTTGCTCGCCACCCGAAAGCTGTACTGGATAGCGACGGCGATAAGCGCGCGGCGGCAGACCGACCAGATCCAATAACTGATCGATCCGCTCTGAGGTCCTTTTTTTATCCCACCTGAGCAGCTTCGGAACGACCGCGACGTTGTCTTCGATGCGCATGTGCGGGAAGAGGCCCGATTGCTGCACGACATAGCCGATACGGCGACGCAACTCCG